>CAZXPE010000039.1:0-9689 GCA_964642915.1 uncultured bacterium
CTCCCGAAGCGGCGGTCCGGGGCCCGATCGCAGCGCTCAAAAACGGCGACATCGTCGTCTTCGACATCAAGAAGCGTCGGCTCGACGTGGAGCTGTCGGCAGCCGAGATCAGGAGGCGCCTCGCCAAGTGGAAGTCGCCAAAGCCCCGCTACGCGAGCGGCGTCATGGCCAAGTACGCGCGCCTCGTCTCCTCCGCCTCAGAGGGCGCCGTCTGCGGGTGAGGCGCGTTAGGCGCATCAATCGGAGGAGGACTCAGCGCGACGTCGGTTATGGCAAACTACATCCACGGATACTCGGAGCGCGAACGGGAACGCCTTGTCAACCAGGCGACGACGCTGGTCGAACTTCTGCACTCGGACACGTCTTATCCGCCGAGGAGCCGGATTCTCGAAGCTGGTTGCGGGATCGGCGCTCAGACCGTGACCTTGGCGGGACAGAGTTCGGAAGCCACGATCGTGGCCGTCGACGTCTCCGCGGATTCGTTGCGCGCCGCGCGGGAGCGAGTGCGATCTGCCAGCCTCAGCAATGTCGTGTTCTCGCAGGCGGACGTGTACTCACTGCCCTTCGCGCCCGGGGCTGTTGACCACGTTTTTGTCTGCTTCGTGCTCGAGCACCTGTCACGACCGAAAGACGCTTTACGCAATCTCAAAGATTTACTCAGGCCTGGCGGCACGATCACGGTCGTTGAAGGCGATCACGGCTCCGCATATTTCCACCCAGAGAGCCCCTGTGCCCGAAGAGCCATACAGTGTCTTATCGACCTCCAGGCGCGCGCTGGTGGCGATGCGCTGATCGGACGGGCTTTGTATCCGTTGCTTGTGGAATCCGGCTTTCGAGACGTCGAGGTATCGCCTCGAATGGTGTACGCGGACCCCAGTCGACCGGATCTCGTCGAAGGATTCACGAAGAAGACCTTTACGGCAATGGTCGAAGGTGTCCGCGAGCGGGCACTCGCCGCTGGGATCATCGATGAAACAACCTGGAAGAAGGGGATCGAGGATCTCTATCGAACGGCGGAGAGCGATGGGACGTTCTGCTATACCTTCTTCAAGGCCGTGGCGAGAAAGCAGGTGAACGCTTAACCCCTATGAGGGCCCCGGCTGTCAAGGGCAGAGGTGAATACCGTCAGCTTCCGGCCGGCAGCGCTTGCTGATAGCCGGAGAGTGGCCTCATTGCACATCGAAAGCTGGCGCGACCTAAGACAGCTTTTGGACAATCTGACCCCTCGCTCCGCGGGACGCGCGTGAACGCGCGCCGGTTGGTGATAGGATAAGGCCATGGCCGCGAAGAGAAACTCCCGCTCCCTGCTGGGGGAGGCGCTTGAGCGGAGGATCCTGGTCGTCGATGGGGCGATGGGGACGATGCTCCAGGGCCGGGATCTCAAGGAAGAGGATTTCGGCGGCTCCCGCCATGAGGGGTGCAACGAGCACCTCAACGTCACTCGGCCCGATGTGGTCCGCTGGATTCACGAGGAGTACCTCCGGGCCGGGGCCGACGTCATCTCCACGAACAGCTTCGGCAGCGCTCCTTACGTCCTCGCCGAATACGGCCTTGCCGACCGGGCCTATGAGATCACCCTGGCCGCGGCCCGAATTGCCCGCGAGGCGGCTGATGCCTTCTCCACTCCGGATCGACCGCGCTTCGTCGCGGGGGCCATGGGCCCCGGCACCAAGACCATCACTGTCACGGGCGGCATCACGTTCGATGAGGTGACCGAGGCGTATTACATCCAGGCCAAGGCTCTCATCGAGGGCGGGGTGGACGCCCTCCTTCTTGAAACGGCTCAGGACACCCTCAACGTCAAAGCCGCCGCCGTCGGGATCGGGCGAGCACAGGAGGAGTTGGGGACGGACCTCCCTCTGATGGTGAGCGCGACCATCGAGCCGATGGGGACGATGCTGGCCGGCCAAGGAGTCGACGCGCTGTATGCGTCACTAGAGCATCTGAAGCTCTTCTCCATCGGCCTGAACTGCGCCACGGGCCCGGAGTTCATGACCGACCACCTCAGGTCGCTGTCGAACGTGGCGACGTGCTACGTGACCGTGTATCCCAACGCGGGCCTCCCGGACGAGAACGGCCATTACGAGGAAACCCCTGAAAGCCTCGCCGCGAAGTTGGAGCGGTTCGTGGAGTCAGGGTGGGTGAACGCCGTCGGTGGGTGCTGCGGCACCACACCGGCCCACATCCGGGTCCTGGCCGAGACCGTCAGAGGAAAAACGCCGCGGCGAATCGCCGGAGGCCAGGCGGCGGCGGTGAGCGGCATCGAGGCGCTCTATCCCAGCGAGGACCTCCGCCCGGTTCTGATCGGCGAGCGGACCAACGTCATCGGCTCGAAGAAGTTCAGGGAGTTGATCGCGGGCGGCCGGTTCGAGGAGGCGGCCGAGATCGGGCGCGCCCAGGTCAAAGGCGGCGCCCAGGTCCTTGACGTCTGTCTCGCCAACCCGGACCGGGACGAGGCTGCTGACATGGACCGCTTCATGGAAGTCCTCACGAAGATGGTCAAGGTCCCGCTGATGATCGACACCACCGACCCTCGCGTCCTGGAGGTCGCTCTCAAGCGGTGCCAGGGGAAGGCGATCGTGAACTCGATCAACCTGGAGGACGGCGAGGAGCGGTTTCAGAAGGTCGTGCCTCTCATCAAGAAGTACGGCGCCGCCGTGGTGGTGGGGATGATCGACGAGGACCCGAAGCAGGGGATGGCCGTCACTCGCCAGCGGAAGCTCGCCATTGCCGAGCGCTCGTTTGAGCTGCTCACCGGGAAGTACGGTCTCCCGGCCAGGGACCTCATCTTCGACGCCCTGGTCTTTCCAGTGGGCACCGGGGATGAGAACTATATAGGCTCGGCCGTGGAGACTATCGAGGGGGTCCGTCTCATCAAGGCCCGCTTCCCGATGTGCAAGACGCTCCTCGGGACCTCCAACGTCTCCTTCGGCCTGCCTCCAGCGGGGCGCGAGGTGCTGAACGCTGTGTTTCTCTACCATGCTACCAAGGCTGGCGTGGATTACGCCATCGTGAACGCCGAGCGCCTGGAGCGCTACGCCGGCATCCCCGAGCGCGAGAGGAAGCTCGCCGAGGAGCTGCTCTTCCGGCGGCGTGACGAAGCCACTGGCGGCGACCCCGTGGGAGCGTTCGCCGCCTACTACAAGGAGAAACAGAAAGCGCCGAAGGCGCCGGCAGCGCGGCTCACTCTGGACCAGCGCCTGGCCGGGCACATCGTGGAGGGGTCAAAGGACGGGCTGGTCGAAGACCTTGACGCCAAGCTCAAGGAAGCGACACCGCTCGAGATCATCAACGGCCCTCTCATGAAAGGGATGGAGGAAGTCGGCCGCCTCTTCAACGACAATCAACTGATAGTCGCTGAGGTGCTGCAATCGGCCGAGGCGATGAAAACGGCCGTGGCGCACCTGGAGCGCTTCATGGAGAAGGCCGAGACCTCCAGCAAGGGGAAGATCCTCCTCGCCACCGTGAAGGGGGACGTCCACGACATCGGCAAGAACCTGGTGGAGATCATTCTCTCGAACAACGGCTACGCCGTCATCAACCTCGGCATCAAGGTGCCTCCCGAAACGCTCATCCATGCCTTCAAGGAGCACGCCCCCGGCGCCATCGGCCTCTCTGGGCTGCTTGTAAAATCCGCGCAGCAGATGGTCGTCACCGCTCAGGATCTCAGCGCGGCCGGAATTGACGTTCCTCTCTTCGTGGGAGGAGCGGCCCTGACAAGGAAGTTCGCGGCCGCGAGGATCGCGCCCGAGTATCGTGGCGTGGTGGTGTACGCCAAGGATGCCATGGAGGGGCTCGATCTGGCCAACCAGGCGTTCTCTTCCGAAACGCGTGAGCGGCTGGTGGAACGGATCAGGGCCGAGCAGGCGGCGATGGCGGGGGGGCCCAAGGAAGGGCAGACCCTCTCCGGACAGCCGGCTGCTCCTCCCGACCGGCGCCGCTCCGTAGTCTCAAAGTCCGAGTCGATCCCGGCGCCGCCGGATCTGGATCTGCACGTTCTGAGGGACGTAGACCTCAAGCGCGTGTACCCATTCCTCAACCTTCAGATGCTCTACGGAAAGCATCTGGGGCTCAGAGGCAACGCTGAGCGCCTGTTCAAGGACAGGGACCCCAAGGCCATCGAGTGGCGGGAGATCATCGAGTCTCTGAAGCAGGAAGTAAACGGAAACGGGCCGGGCGGGAAGCGGTTGGTGAGGGCCCACGGTCTTTACCGGTTTTTCCCCGCGAACGGAGCGGGAGACGATCTGATCATCTATGACCCTGCCAGGCCCGGCGAGCGGGTGGGGATCGCCTGCT
Source organism: uncultured bacterium (assembly GCA_964642915.1). GTDB lineage: Bacteria > Methylomirabilota > Methylomirabilia > Rokubacteriales > CSP1-6 > CAZXPE01. Next base: position 4,297 of record CAZXPE010000039.1, read on the forward strand.
TTACCTTCCCCCGCCAACGATCGGGTGAGCGGTTGTGCCTTGCCGACTACGTCCGGGGCGCCTCCTCAGGGGAGCCGGACTACGTGGCTATCTTTGCCGTGACGTGCGGTGTCGGCGTTCGGGAGCTGGCCGAGCGGTGGAAACAGGAGGGGCAGTACGTCAAGTCACACGCGGTCCAGGCGTTGGCGATCGAGTGCGCCGAGGCGTTTGCCGAGATGCTGCACGCCCGGCTCAGGACCCAGTGGGGATTTCCAGACCCGGCGGGAATGGCGCTGGACGAAAAGTTCAAGGCCCGCTACCGGGGTATCCGGGTCTCCTTCGGCTACCCGGCCTGTCCCAACCTGGCCGATCAGGAGATCCTCTTCAAACTCCTCGGGCCTGAGCAGATCGGCATCGAGCTTACCGAGGGGCACATGATGGACCCCGAGGCCTCAGTGTCCGCCGTGGTCTTCCATCACCCCGAGGCGAAATATTTCAAGGCGCAGGAGCAGTAAGATACCACAGCAGGGCGGCAACGGGGTGACTCGGCTCAGGGATGAGCTTGAGAGGCGAGAGATCGGGAAGCCTGACGGCCTGAGCCGCTTTCTGCTGGATTTCATCCGTTCGAAGGGGTTGGCCGGGAAGGCGGTCCTCGACGTCGGATGCGGATGGGGCCGGCTCGCTCTGGCTCTGGCCCATGACGCGCAGCGCGTGCTGGGGATTGATCGGGATCGGGAGGCGATCGCGCGGGCGCGGAAGCTGGCCGAAGAGCGTGCCCTCACCAACGTGGAGTTCAGAGTCGAAGACGCCGAGGCGATTGACTACAGGACCCTGGGCGCCTTCGATATGGTCGTGGCCAACCTCTGCGTCTCTGACGCGATCATTGAGCGGTCGTCCCTGGTTCTAAGCCCGGGGCGCTGTTTCGCCTTCGCCTGCTTTCACGCCGATCAGTGGAAAGAGACGGGGAAGGCCTCGCCGTTCGCATACGACCGGCCTCGCCTCGAAGCCGTGCTTCACAAGAGCGGGTTTAGCGTGGAAGCGATGGAGATCGAGCGTGACGTCGTCGAGTTTGTTTCAAAGGAAGAAGCGCTGTGGGCCACCGAAGGGTTGAGGCCGAAGTGGGAGGCCGACGGCAGATGGGCCAACTATATCGCCTATCTGGAGCGAGGCGGCCGGCAGCTCACCCGCTCCCACCTGATCGTCAAAGCCGGTAAACAATGACGAGGGCGGATCTCACAGAAGCGGTCAGGGCGAAGGCGATCGAGCTTGGCTTCGACCGGGTCGCCGTAGGCCCTGCGTCTCCACCCGACAACGGCCGGGCCTTCGAGGCTTGGCTCGACGCCGGCTACTCGGGAACGATGGAGTACCTCCTGAGGGGACGTGAGGAGCGGCTCGATCCCGCGAAGGTGCTCCCGGGCGCCCGCTCGGTGATCGCCGCCGCTCTCAACTATTACCAGGGAGCCGTGCCATGCGAGGAGAGCTGGAAGCCTGTGGCCCGCTACGCCTGGGGGCGCGACTACCACGACCTCATGACCCCGCGCCTCGAATCTCTCCTCGCTTTACTCAAGAGCGCCGCGGGACCAGATGTTTCGGGACGGGTGTACGTGGACACCGGCCCGGTTCTTGAGAGGGATTTAGCTGCTCGCGCCGGTCTCGGCTGGATCGGCAAGAACACGATGCTCATCCATCCAAGGCTCGGCTCCTGGTTCTTCATTGGGGTGATCCTCACGACCGCTGACCTCGGTTTCGACGGGCCCCTTTCTGACCGCTGCGGCCGCTGCACCGCTTGCCTTGACGCTTGCCCCACGAGTGCCTTGGTTGCCCCGCGCGTCCTCGACGCCACCCGCTGCATCTCGTATCTCACCATCGAGCACAAAGGGCCGATACCCGATCATCTCAAGCCGCTGGTGGGGGAACGACTCTTCGGCTGTGACCTCTGCCAGTCTGTCTGCCCGTGGAATAGAAAAGCGCCGCTTACCCGTGAGCCGGCGTTTGTGCCGAACGGGACGTTCCCCCCTTTGGAGTGGCTCCTGACGTTGAGCGAAGCTGAGTTCAGGGAACGGTTCCGAGGCTCTCCCCTCATGCGGCCGAAGCTGAGTGGAATCTTGAGAAACGCAGAGGTCGCCCTGGCGAACCGACAGCGTCAGCCGGAGGTGTTGTGCCGTGATTGACCCTAAGAGAGACGCTCTGGTGATCGTTGACGCCCAGAACGACTTCTGCCCCGGCGGCTCGTTGGCGGTTCCCGAAGGTGATAAGGTCGTGCCGGTTCTGAACCGTTACGCGAGCCGCTTCTCAGAGGCCGGCGCAGCCGTCTTCGCGTCTCGCGACTGGCACCCCGAGAAAACGGCCCACTTTCAGATGTACGGAGGCGCCTGGCCGCCCCACTGCGTTCAGGGAACCCGGGGAGCCGAGTTCCACCCCGGCCTAACGCTCCCCACCGGCACTATCGTGATCTCGAAGGGGATGGACCCGAGCGCCGACGCTTATTCGTGCTTTCAGGCCTGTGACCCGGACGGAAATCCGTTCTTCGCCGTCCTGGAAGAAAAGGGGATCAGGCGCCTCTTCGTCGGTGGGCTCGCGACGGACTACTGTGTGAAGGCGACGATCCTCGACGCCATCCGGGAGGGGTTCCAGGTGGTGGTGCTCGAGGACGCCATCCGCGCCGTGAACGTCAACACCGGCGACGGCGAGAAGGCCATCGCCGAGATGAAGGCCGCCTGCGCGGCTTTTGCGGCCTTTGAGTCGTTGCAGTAGGGGATAAAATGGAAAAGACATGGCGATTCTGAAGGTGGCGCGGCTGGGACACCCGGTGCTCAGGCAGGTGGCCGAGCCCGTCCCTCACGACGAGATCCATTCCCCCGGAATCCAGCGCTTGATCGACGACATGGTCGAAACGATGCGCGAATATTCGGGAGTGGGGCTGGCCGCCAACCAGGTCCACGTTCCGAGGCAGATCGCCGTGATCGAAGCCCAGAGGAACTCCCGCTACCCTGACGCTCCGGAAATTCCCCTGACGGTGATAATCAATCCGGTGGTCACGCCGGCGGGAGAGCCGCTGGCTGAGGATTGGGAAGGGTGTCTCTCCATTCCAGACCTGAGGGGGCTAGTCCCGAGGTACGCGGCCGTGCGTTTGTCGGCGTATGACCGGACCGGAGCGAAGATGGACGTCATCGCTAAGGACTTTTTAGCCCGGGTGATCCAGCACGAGAGCGACCATCTCAACGGGATTGTCTTCCTGGACAGGATGAGAGACCTCTCCACGCTGACCCACCTGGCCGAATGGAACAAATACTGGCTCGACCAGACAGAACACTAGCCCGGGTTATTCGCGAACGAGCAAGCCACCTCGACGGGCCGACGGGCCCTGCCGCCGGAAACAGCCCCACGGTGCTCGCTCCCGCGAGCGCGGTGTTCGACAGAGCGTCTGCTGGTTTCGAAGCACCCGAGAGGCCCGGAAGGTCTCCACCCCAAGGAGACCGCCCTCGGAATCGAATTCGAGCGTGACCCCAGGCGCGACCTCGACCGCTTCGGCCTCCTCCCCGCCGTCGCGGCCACCACCAAGCCTTCTCGGTAGGGGGCGATGGCCCTGAGGAAGGCATCAGGGGTGGAGGGCAGGTTTCGGTGGAAGGCTGTCTCCCCGTCCTGGTTCAGGATGCAAACGTACATGGTCCTGGCGTGGAGGTCGATTCCGCAGGAGTAGCGATGCTGTTTCGTGTAGAATCTCATGTCGGGCCTCCTCCTTGTGAGATGTGTTGGGGGCACGCTCGGACGTACCCAAAGGGTACGTCCGGGAAGAGGCCTCAATGAGTCTCAGGCAACTATACTGAATTTTTCATGAAGAGAGGAGCAGGCGAGACCAAGAGCAAAGATGTTGATCCGACCGCCCAACTTGAGCGGCCGGCTATCTCACTGGCTCGGCAAGCAGAGGACCATTTTAGTCGAAACGAGTTTGACGAAGTTTTGCCCAAGCTGAAAGACTCCAGAGGATTGTTTCGGAGCATGAATAAATAGATAATGATCGTCGGTGAGAAAACCGGGAGGGAGAAAGCATGAAATTCGAGCGCATTACCGTAGACCCTCATGTTTGCACCGGTAAGCCATGTATCCGTGGGCTTCGTTTTCCGGTTTCGCGGCTGCTTGGCCTTTTGGCTTCTGGAGAGACGAGGGAAACGATTCTCAGGGCGTACCCTTACCTGGAAGCCGGAGATATTGAGGAGGCTTTGCGCTACGCTGCTTACCTTGCAGAAGAAGAAACGATGGAACTTTCTCGATGAGGTTTCTTGTTGATATGCCACTGTCACCGCAATTGGCCGTGTGGCTTGCGCAGCAAGGACATGATGCTGTTCATGCTCTTGGAGCAGGATTAGATCGCGCTTCGGATGAAGTGATTTTGGAGCGCGCTCGGAATGAGCAGCGAGTAGTCATTACGGCTGACTTGGACTATCCTCGGCTTTTGGCTTTGACGCAAGCTGAAGGACCTGGCCTGATACTCTTCCGAGGCGGGAATTATAGTGAGCAAGAAGCTGTGGACCGTCTAACGCGAGCCCTCGAAACGGTTCCAAACGAGGAGTTGCCAAATTCCATCGTTGTCATTGAAAAGGGGCGGATTCGTCGTAGACGTCTTCCACTTGAACCAAGTCCTTAACGGAACAGAGCCGTTTCGCCTAATCCCTCTGAGGCCCCCGCTTGTCAAAGGCAAAAGGCTCCCCTCACGAAGACCCCTCACCTCTTCTCCTCTCCCCGGAGGGGAGAGGCGGGGTGAGGGGGATTCTGCGAGGCAGAAACCGCATTCGTGAATAGGTCAGGCTAGGAGGCGGTCCAGCCGCCGTCGACGGCGAGAATAGCGCCGGTGACGTACCGGGAGGCGTCAGAAGCGAGATAGAGGCACGCTTGAGCGACGTCCTCGACGGTGCCGGCACGCCGGATCGGGATGCGGGAAGTCAGCATATGGTGCCTGAAGTCCAGGATCCACTGGTCGATGGGCGTGTCAATGGTTCCTGGCGCGACTACGTTGACGCGGATCCCATCGTGGACGAGTTCGACGGCAACCGCACGCGCGAACTGATGAAGTCCTCCCTTCGAGGCGATGTAGGAGGATACATTTGGCGCGGCGACCGTTCCGAGCGCTGAACCGATATGAACGATGCTTCCCCCTCCGCGGTCGCGCATAATGGGCGCCACGGCCTTGGTGAGGACGAAGGCGCCTACCAGGTTCGTGCGGAGGACTTCGGCGAAGTCGGCGACGCTCATCTCGATCGCCGGACCGCGGGACCGCACGCCCGCGCAGTTCACCATTACATCGACGCCGCCGTAGGTGTGTTTCGCTGTCGCGACGAGCCGTGAAACATCCTCCTCCCGCGCCACGTTGCCAATGACGTAGGTTGCGGCGCCACCGGCACGCTGAATGACCTCAA
>CAZXPE010000039.1:9699-12135 GCA_964642915.1 uncultured bacterium
GGCGAACACCACCACGCGCGCCCCTTCCGCCGCGAACAGTTTCGCCGTCGCGCGGCCGATCCCTGTTCCGCCGCCTGCGATCACCGCCACCTTGCCGTCAAGAGCCGGCATCGCGGCCATCACTCCGTTGTTTCTCTGAACCGGGTGACGGTGAAGCGGGAGAGGCGGATCTTTTCTGAGCATGACAGCCCCGCCTTTTCCCGTGCGATGGCGATCTGCTGGGCGACGGTCGTGACGCCTGCGATGCCGGGGAGGAGAACCCCCCGCCGGTCTCCCGCCTCCACTACCACTCCGTAGCGCTCGGGGTCAAGCTCGTTTTCGCCGGTGATCGGCTCCAATGGGCCCAGGATGTCCACCTCGTAGTTGAGGGCGGGAAGTTCGTGCAGGCCCACCGGAGGGAAGCGCGGATCCGACGTTGCGGCCGAAATCGCATTGGCGATGATCTCCTCGGCAAGGGTTGGCCTGGCGGGGGAGAGGGTGCCGATGCACCCGCGAAGCTCGCGCCCGATCCGGAGAGAGACGAAGACCGCCCGCCGTTCGGCCATTTCAGTGGAGAGATCCTTGGGCGGTTGGATGACCTCATGGGCCTCCACATACCGCTCCACAGCGAGGCGAGCCAGCTCAAGCTCCAACGCCACTTCGTCACCCCCTGTCGCTGTATTGTCTGCTTCGCTCGGAGGTTTGGCAACCCTCTTCACCGGAAGGGCCCGGTGGTATACTGAAAACGCTTGACCCATGAGCATCCGAACAATGCTCTACCCAATCCACCAGGCGCTCGGCGCGGTCTTTGATGACCGCTCCGGAGAAGTTCCTTCCCATTACGGCGATCCTGCGGCGGAGCACGCGGCCGTCCGTGAGGCCGCAGGGCTCTTTGACCGCTCTCCGGTCGGGAAGATCGAGGTTGCCGGCCGAGACCGCGTGAGCTTCCTCCAGGGGATGCTGACCAATGACCTGAAGGTCCTCAGGCCGGGTCAGGGGTGCCCGGCCGCTCTCCTCGACGCCCACGGCAAGGTCCAGGCTCTTATGGTCGCCTTCGTCGCCGATGACCGGCTCTTCCTTGAATTGCCTCCGGGGACGGCCTGGAAGACGCTCCGGTTGCTCGACAGGTTCCTGATCACTGAAAAGGCGCACTTTGCCGACGTCACCGAGGCGTTCGCTTGCTTCTCCATTCAGGGGCCGATGGCGGGCCCGGTGCTTGGCAATGCCACCGGCTCCGCCGTCTCGCTTGATCCCTTTTGCCACGAGGAGCGGCGGGTGGACGAGGTCGCGGCGAGGATATTCCGCGTTGACGAGACAGGGGAAACAGGGTTTCACGTCTGGGCGCCTGTCGAGCACGGGGCCTCGATCTGGACTCGGCTCCTGGAAGCCGGGAGGCCGTTCGGTCTCCGCCCCGCCGGCCTTGAGGCCCTCGATGTCCTCCGAGTGGAAGCGGGGATCCCCTGGTACGGTAGCGACGTCGATGAGAGCGTGCTCCTCCCCGAGATTCCCCTCGACCCGATGGTGAGCTACACCAAGGGGTGTTACCTCGGCCAGGAGATCGTGGCAAGGGTGAAGTACCGCGGCCAGGTGAGGCGCCTTCTCGCCGGCTTCGTCTTGGACGGCGAGCGCGTCCCGGCGCCCGGCGCCGTCCTAACCAAGGACGGCGCCGATGTCGGCAGGATCACGAGCGCCGTGCGCTCTTTCTCGCTTAACCGGCCCATAGCCCTCGGCTTTGTCAGGCGCGAGTGGGCGGCGCCCGGCGCCGTCCTTACAATCCGTGACGGCGAAGCGACTCTCACCGCTCAGGTCTCGGAGCTTCCGTTCTACCGCAAGGCATGAGCGCCAATTATGAGCGGCGCCCGGCACTCCAACCGCCTGGCCAAAGAGACGAGCCCGTATCTGCTCCAGCACTCCCACAACCCCGTTGATTGGTACCCCTGGGGGGCCGAAGCCTTTGATAAGGCCAGGACCGAAGACAAGCCTGTTCTCGTTTCTGTGGGCTACTCGGCCTGCCACTGGTGCCACGTCATGGAGCGGGAGTCGTTCGAGGATCCGGAGATCGCCGGGTTGATGAACGACCTCTTCGTCAACGTCAAGGTGGACCGCGAGGAGCGCCCCGACGTGGACCAGATCTACATGCAGGCGGTCCAGGCGATGACCGGGCGCGGCGGGTGGCCCATGACTGTCTTCCTCACGCCTGATGGCGTCCCGTTCTACGGCGGCACCTACTTTCCTCCCGAGGACCGGCACGGGCTGCCTGCTTTCCCCCGTCTGCTCCGGGCCGTGGCCGATGCCTATAGGAGCCGCCGAGGCGAGGTCATCGAGTCCGGCCGTCAACTGGTCGAGCAGATCGGCCGGGGCGAGCGGCTCAGGGGATCAGCAGAGCTTCTCACCGAGTACATCTTGTTTTCAGCGTTCCAGGGCATCTCCTCCGAGTTTGACGAGGTCGAAGGTGGG
>CAZXPE010000039.1:12145-14878 GCA_964642915.1 uncultured bacterium
GCCCCGAAGTTCCCCCAGCCGATGAACTGGGAATTTGTCCTTCGCTTCTGGAAGCGGACGGGAAACCAGCGGGCCATGGAGATGATCAGGCTCACCCTGGCGAAGATGGCCCGGGGTGGGATCTACGATCAGGTGGGGGGCGGCTTTCATCGTTACTCGGTGGATGGACGGTGGCTGGTCCCCCACTTTGAAAAGATGCTCTACGACCAGGCCCAGCTTGCCTGCCTCTACCTCCATGCGTGGTTGGCCACCGGAGAGATCGAGTACCGTCGTGTCTGTGAGGAGATCCTTGACTACGTCGGGCGCGAGATGACCCACCCGGAGGGAGGCTTTTACTCCTCCCGGGATGCCGATTCAGAGGGCGAAGAGGGGAAGTTCTTTCTCTGGAGCCCGGAAGAGATCAGGCAGATCCTGGGCGACTCCGAGGAAGCGATGGCCGCGCTCAGTTACTGGGGTGTGGACCTGGGGCCGAACTTCGAGGGGAAGAGCATTCTTTACGTCCCCAGAGACCCTGCCGAGGTGGCAGCCGAGATGAAGTTCTCCCCAGAGCGGCTATCGGAGTTGATCGCGGGAGCCCGCGCGAAGCTCTATGAGGCCAGGGAGAAGCGGGTCCACCCTGGGCGAGACGAAAAAGTGCTGGCGTCCTGGAATGGAATGATGTGCCGCGTCTTTGCCGAGGCCGGAAGGGCGCTGGGACGCGCCAATTACACCGGGATCGCAGTGAGGAACGCCGAGTTCCTCCTCAGCGATATGCGTGAGCACGGACGCCTGCTTAGGTCCTGGAAAGACGGGAGAGCGAAGCTCCCTGCTTATCTGGAGGATTATGCGATGGTGGGCGATGGGTGCCTGGCAGTTTACGAAGCGACGTTCAACCGCCGCTGGCTCGACGAAGCGAGACAACTTGCCGACGAGGTGATTTTGCTCTTCTGGGACGAGAGCCAGGAGGGGTTTTTCGATACAGGCCGGGATCACGAGGCGCTGGTGGTGAGGCCGCGGAACCTACTCGACGCCGCCGTCCCCTCCGGAAGCTCTGTCGCCATCGAGCTGCTCCTGATGCTCGCTGTCCTGACGGGAGAGGAGAAGTACGAGCGGCTCGCTCTCGCCGCCCTCCGTCCCATGGCGGATCTTATGAACCGTTACCCCACAGGGTTTGGTCGCTGGCTCTGCGCGTTGGACTTTCATCTGGGGCCAGTGAGCGAGGTGGCGCTGGTCTGGCCGAGAGGCAGTAACGGTCACGCACTCAACAGAATGATCGCCGAGGTATTCGGGCGGTATCTCCCGAATCGTGTCGTGGCCGGGTGCGCCGAGGGCGACAGCGCGGAGTCGGCGGGCATTCCGCTGCTCGACGGGCGCCCGGCGGTCCAGGGGAAGCCCACCGCCTACGTCTGCCGGCGGTACGTTTGCCAGGCTCCGGCCACCGACCCCGAGACGCTGGTCCGCCAGTTGGCAGGAGAGGTATAATTTCAGTTGAATGCTGATGGCTTACGGCTTCTATCATGAAGATCACGGTGAACGGGCAGACGATGGAGGTGGCTGAGGGGCTGACCCTCGAAGGGCTTCTCCGAAACCTGAATGTCCGCATGGAGTACACGGCGGTTGCCCTGAACCGAGAGGTCGTCAAAAAGTCTGAGTACAGCGGAACGAAGCTGAAGGACAATGACCGGGTTGAGATCGTTCGTCCGATAGGCGGAGGGTAAGGCTATGTATGACGGCGGATTGGTCCTTGGGGGAAAGGAGTTTCACTCGCGACTGATCGTGGGGACGGGGAAGTATCCGTCCTTCGAGCTGATGCGTGAGGCGATCGAGGCCTCGGGGGCCGAGATCGTCACGGTGGCGGTGCGCAGGGTGAGCCTCCCGGGGCAGGGAGAATCGCTTCTGGATTACGTTGATCCCAAGCGCTACACGCTCCTACCCAACACTGCGGGATGCTACACCGCCGACGAAGCGGTCAGGACGTGCTACCTGGCCCGCGAGGCTGGTCTCGGCGAGATGGTGAAGCTCGAGGTGATTGGCGACCCGAAGACCCTCTTCCCCGACGTTTCGGGCCTACTTGAAGCGACAAAGATTCTGGCACGGGAGGGTTTCACAGTGCTCCCGTACACCAACGACGACCCGGTGGTAGCGAAGAAGCTGGAAGACTCAGGGGCCGCGGCCGTGATGCCCCTCGGTGCGCCGATCGGCTCAGGGCTCGGGATCAGGAACCCGTACAACATCAAGATCATCCTGGAAACGGTCACCGTGCCTGTGATCGTGGATGCGGGAGTGGGGACCGCCTCCGACGCGGCCATCGCCATGGAGCTGGGCGCTGACGGGGTCCTGATGAACACCGCCATCGCAGGGGCGCGGGACCCTGTGGCGATGGCGACCGCGATGCGGCTCGCCGTTGAAGCGGGCCGTCTCGCCTTCAAGTCGGGCCGGATCGGGAAGAAGCTCTACGCGACCGCATCCTCTCCAATCGAAGGAATCCCTGAGTGGGGACCAACCCCTTAGACTTCTCGCTGTATCTGGTTACCGATCGTGCTCAGACGCGAGGACGGCCGCTTCTCGATATCGTTGGCGAGTGCCTGGTAGCTGGGCTCAGGGCCGTCCAGCTCAGGGGAAAAGACCTGACGGCCGGGGAGCTTTACGGCCTGGCCGGCTCTCTTCTCGCTCTTACACGCCCAGCCGGCGCTAAACTCTTCATCAACGATCGCGTGGACGTGGCGCTCGCCGTGGGAGCCGACGGTGTTCACC
>CAZXPE010000040.1:0-14788 GCA_964642915.1 uncultured bacterium
AGAAAGAGCTTCGGTTTGCCATCCGCGAGGGTGGGCGGACGGTGGGGGCCGGCGTCGTGGCTGAGATTGCGGAGTAGGGGGTATGCGCGACATCATTGCCCTGGCGTGCACCGCGTGCCAGCGCCGCAACTACTCCACCACCAAGAACAAGCGGACCCATCCTGACCGCATGGAGTTAAAGAAGTATTGCAAGTGGTGCCGCAAGCACACCCCTCACAAAGAAACAAAGTAGCGCGTTCGGGGAACGTCATTCTCCTGGGACATAGGCGTGTAGCTCTAACGGCTAGAGCACCGGACTCCAAATCCGGGGGATGGGGGTTCGAATCCCTCCACGCCTGCCAGATTAGGAGCGGGCAGCGATCAGCTCTCAGCATTCAGCAAGCTGACGGCTGATGGCTGAGAGCTGAAGGCTGAATTATGGAGTATTTGAGGAATATCCGGCAGTTCTTCAAGGAAGTGATGGCTGAGCTGAGGAAGGTGAATTGGCCTAACCGCAGGGAGATCACGAACTCCACCACTGTGGTCCTGGTCGTCACCGTCATCCTCGCCTTTTTTCTCGGCGCCGTGGACATCGGCCTGGCCCGTGTCGTGGAGTTCATTCTTCGATGACGAGCGGGACCGGCATAACCAAGCAATGGTTCGTGGTGCACACGTACTCGGGCTTCGAGAACAAGGTGGCGGCCGCCATCGAGCAGAGGGCGAAGATCTTCGGCCTTCAGGAGCAGATCACCAGGGTCGTAGTGCCGATAGAAGAGGTGGTCGAGGTCAGGAAAGGGCAGAAGCGGATCAGTTCCCAGAAGTTCTTTCCAGGATACGTGCTTGTCGAGATGGAGCTGACCGACGAAACCTGGCACCTCGTCCGCTCGACCCCGAAAGTGACAGGCTTTGTGGGCTCCGGCACCCACCCGGTTCCCCTTCCCTCGGGAGAGGCGGAGGAGATTCTCCGCCAGATGGAGGAGGGGGCCGAAAAGCCGAAGCCGAAATCGATCTTTCAGAAAGGGGACAAGGTCAGGGTCATCGAGGGGCCATTCGTGAACTTCACGGGCGCCATCGACGATCTGAACCCGGAACGGGGGAAGCTGAAGGTCATGGTGGCCATTTTCGGCAGGCTCACCCCCGTGGAGCTTGAGTACTACCAGGTGGAACGCCTCTAGGGGAACGTATGGCGAAGAAGGTTCAGGCAATAGTCAAGCTCCAGATCCCGGCGGGGAAGGCTAACCCCTCCCCTCCCGTGGGTCCAGCTCTGGGGCAGCACGGCGTCAACATCATGGAGTTCTGCAAGGGCTTCAACGCCCAGACGGCCTCTCAGGAGGGCCTGATCCTGCCGGTGGTTGTCACGATTTATTCAGATCGTTCTTTCACCTTTGTGGTGAAGACGCCCCCCGCGGCCGTGCTCCTCAAGCGGGCCGCCGGAATAGCCAAGGCATCGGCCGTCCCCCACAGGGACAAGATCGGCAAGGTTACACAGGCCCAGGTGAGAGAGATAGCCCAGACGAAGCTCGTCGATTTGAACACCGATTCTGTTGACGCAGCCATGCGGATTGTCGAGGGGACAGCCCGCAGCATGGGCATCGAGGTCGTTTAGGAGGACGGCATGGTGATGGCGGTTACGAAGCAGGTAAGCAAGCGATACGACGCGGCGGCGGCAAAGGTGGAGCGCGGGCGCGGATACACGGTTGAGGAGGCCGTCAGCCTGCTCAAGGAGATGCCGGCGGCCAAATTCGACGAGACGGTGGAGATGGCCTTCCGCCTAGGGGTGGATCCGAAGCACGCCGATCAGATGGTGAGGGGCGCCGTCGTCCTCCCCCACGGCATCGGCAAATCTGTCAGGGTTCTGGTCTTCGCCAAGGGCGACAAAGAGCGCGAGGCTCGGGAAGCGGGCGCGGACTATGCCGGCGCCGAGGAGCTGATCGAAAAGATCCAGGGAGGCTGGACCGAGTTCGACTCCGCTATCGCTACCCCCGACCTGATGGGGCAGGTGGGGAAGCTCGGCAAGCTCCTCGGCCCCCGCGGGCTAATGCCCAACCCCAAACTGGGGACCGTGACGTTCGACATTGCCCGCGCCGTCCGGGAGGCGAAGGCCGGGAAAGTGGAGTTTCGTGTTGACAAGGCCGGCAATGTCCACGTTCCCGTGGGGAAGAAATCCTTCCCGAGCGGCAGCATCGTGGAAAACGCCATGGCACTGATCGAGTCGATCATGCGGGCCAAGCCGGCAGCGGCCAAAGGGCAGTACCTGCGTTCGCTCACGCTGTCGTCCACGATGGGCCCGGGGATCCCGGTGGACGTCCAGCGGGTGGCGGGCCTGTTCAAAAAGTAGGGTTTCGAGGACCCGGCGGATAGGCGGAGAAGGAGCACAGAGGTGCCAACTCAGGAGAAGATCGAAAGCGTTGAGACCTTGAAGTCCCGCCTGGACGGCGTGAAGACGGCGGTTCTCACTGAATACCGCGGCCTCAGCGTCCAGCAGATCTCGGACCTCAGGAAACAGCTTAAAAGCGCGTCGGCTGAGTATGCCGTGGTGAAGAACCGGTTGGCCCGCCTGGCCATCCGGGGGTCGTCTTTGGAGGGGCTCGCGCCGCACCTCACGGGCCCGACGGGGATCGTGATCGGCAGGCGCGATCCCGTGGCGGTGGCCAAAGCGCTCTCAGGTTTTGCAAAGGTCAACACGGCGCTGCAGATCAAGGCCGGGGTCGTCGAGGGGCAGTTTCTTCCGCCGGACGAGATCAAGGCGCTGGCGGACCTTCCATCGGGCGACCAGCTCCGTGGCCAGCTGTTGGGGGCGGTCCAGGGGCCGATGGCCAGGCTCGCGGGGGTTCTGACCGCTCCGCTCCGCGAGATCGTCCGCGTCCTCGAGGCGCGCGGCAAGGGTGGGACGCCGGAGGCGGGGCGGGAGATCAAAGCCGCGCAGGCGAGTTGACCGGAAGGGTTTCAAGCCGGCAGCACATTCACACATGGGAGGAGATCATGGCGACAAAAGTTGATCAGATTGCAGAGCAGCTGGACCAGCTCACGCTCTTGGAGGCCGCTCAGCTCTCCAAGCTCCTTCAGGAGAAATGGGGGATCTCTGCGGCCGCTCCGATGGCCGTCGCCGCTGTTCCGGGTGCCGGCGGGGGCGCGGCCGCATCGGCCGTGGCCGAAGAGGAAAAGACCGAGTTCGACGTGATACTGACCGCCGCAGGGGAGAAGAAGATCCAGGTCATCAAGGTGGTCCGTGAGATCACTGGGCTTGGCCTCAAGGAGGCCAAGGATCTGGTGGACGGCGCCCCGAAGCCGGTGAAGGAGAAGGCGGGGAAGGCCGAGGCGGGCGAGATCAAGAAGAAGCTCGAGGAAGTGGGCGCCGCCGTTGAAATCAAGTAAGCGGGAATCGGGGATCGCAACCCCGAACCCCGGATCGCGAACCATGGCTTCCAAGTTGAGGTAAGCAAACATGGCAGGCATCATTCAGTGCGGGCGACGGAACCGGAAAGACTTCGGGAAGATACCCTCGATCGTGGAGATTCCGGACCTCATCGAGGTCCAGAAGCGCTCCTATGAGACGTTTCTCCAGAAGGACGCGGCTCCGGATCGGCGGGAGGAGATGAGGCTCCAGGCGGTGTTTAAGTCCGTCTTTCCGATCGCGGATTACAACGGGAACGCCTCGCTGGAGTTTGTGAACTATCACTTCGGGGATCCAAAGTACTCGGTCGAGGAGTGCCACGACCGCGGGATGACGTTTGCGATCCCGCTGAAAGTGACACTTCGCCTCGTGGTGTACACGCAGGACAAGGAGGCCAAGACCCGCGTCGTCCGGGACATCAAGGAGCAGGAGGTGTACCTGGGCGAGCTGCCGCTGATGACCGAGAAGGGCACCTTCATCATCAACGGGACCGAGCGGGTGGTGGTCTCCCAGCTTCAGCGGTCGGCCGGCGTGTTCTTCGACGACGACAAGGGAAAGACCATCGCCTCGGGCAAGCTGCTCTATTCGGCCCGCGTGATCCCGTACCGCGGCTCCTGGGTAGAGTTCGACTTCGACGCCAACGACGTGCTCCACGTCCGGGTGGACCGCCGCCGGAAGATGCAGGCGACAGCGTTCGTCCGGGCGTTCTGGTTCCTGGATAAGGGGACAGTCCTCTCCGACGAAGAGATTCTCGCGCTCTTCTACGACCTGGAGGAGGTTCTGGGGTTTGGCGACGGGTTGGCGGTCAAGCGGCTGTCCCCTGCGATTCACGTGGGAGAGAGAGTGGCCGAGGACATCCGGCCGCCGAGGCACAAGGAGCCCGTGATCCAGGCGGGCAGGTCCCTGACCCAGAAGATCATCGAGCGGCTCCAGGAGCTGAGCGTTGACAGGATCCCGACGCGGGCCGAGGAGCTGATCGGCCGGAGGACGGGGAGCCGCGTAGTGGATTCCGAGACGGGCGAGGTGCTCCTGGAAACCAACCAGGAAATCACCTCCACCGCACTGGCGCAGATCATGGCGCGGAAGGCGGCTCCCTTCAAGCTGCTCGTGGTGAACCCGGCCAAGGCTGATGCGACGATGCACGATACCCTGTCCCGGGATCACTTCAAGAACCCTGACGAGGCGCTGGTGGAGATCTACCGCCGCCTCCGTCCCGGCGACCCGCCGACGGTGGAGTCGGCGCGGGCGCTCTTCCGCGGGATGTTCCTCGATCCCCGGCGCTACGACCTGGCGCGGGTGGGCCGCTTCATGATCAACAAAAAGCTCCAGATCGACGCCCCTCTCGCCGCCAGAACTCTCCGGAGCGAGGACGCGGTTCAGGTGATCCGGCACCTGCTACAGGTCAAGCTCGGGCTCAAACCCACAGATGACATCGACCACCTGGGCAACCGTCGGGTCCGCTCGGTCGGTGAGCTTCTCGAGAACCAGTTCAGGGTCGGGCTCACGCGGATGGAGCGGGCGGTCAAGGAGCGGATGTCGATCTCCGAGATCGAGAACCTCATGCCCCACGACCTGATCAACGCCAAGCCGGTCTCGGCTGTTGTGAAGGAGTTCTTCGGGTCGTCCCAGCTCTCCCAGTTCATGGATCAGACGAACCCGCTGGCCGAGCTGACACACAAGCGACGCCTCTCGGCGCTGGGCCCGCGCGGCCTCTCCCGCGAACGGGCCGGATTCGAGGTGCGCGACGTGCACCCGACCCACTACGGCCGTATCTGCCCGATCGAAACTCCGGAAGGGCCGAACATCGGGCTGATCTCCTCGCTCTCGACGTACGCCCGCATCAACGAGTTCGGGTTCATCGAGACGCCGTACAGGAAGGTGGTCAACGGCATCGTCACCGACGAGATCGTGTTCCTCACGGCCCTGGAGGAGGAGCAGTTCGTCATAGCCCAGGCCAACGCCGAGCTGGACCGGCGAAACCGGTTCGTGCGGGACCGAGTCTCTGCCCGGAAGGGCGGCGAGTTTAAGATGGTGCCGCCGGAGGAAGTCCACTACATGGACGTGTCCCCCAAGCAGCTCGTCTCCGTGGCCGCGTCCATGGTTCCCTTCCTGGAGAACGACGATGCCAACCGCGCTCTGATGGGCTCCAACATGCAGCGCCAGGCTGTGCCTCTCCTCCGGCCGGAGGCCCCTCTCGTCGGGACCGGGATGGAACACATCGTGGCAAGGGACTCCGGGGCGATCGTGGTGGCCAAGCGAACCGGCGTCGTGGAGTACGTCTCCGCTGACCGCATCGTGGTGCGGGCTGAGAGCCGGTCGAAGAAGGCCGACCCTGTCCAGGACCTCCCGCTGGACATCTACAGCCTGACCAAGTACCGGCGCTCGAACCAGAACACCTGCATCAACCAGCGCCCGATCGTCCGCAAGGGCGAGCGCGTCCACGCCGGCGACGTGATCGCTGACGGGCCGGCCACCGACCAGGGAGAGCTGGCTCTCGGCCGCAACGTGCTGGTCGCCTTTATGCCGTGGGGTGGGTACAACTTCGAGGACGCCATCCTGGTCTCTGAGCGGCTCGTCAAGGGCGACGGCTACACGTCGATCCACATAGAGGAGTTCGAGGTCCAGGCCAGGGACACCAAGCTCGGCAGGGAGGAAATCACACGGGACATTCCCAACGTGTCTGAAGAGGCCCTGAAGGACCTCGACGATTCGGGAATCGTCCGGATCGGCGCGAAGGTGAAGGCCGGCGACATTCTGGTGGGAAAGATCACGCCGAAGGGCGAGACTCAGCTCACCCCCGAGGAGAAGCTGCTCCGGGCGATCTTCGGCGAGAAGGCGGGGGATGTCCGGGACACCTCGCTCACGATCCCCCCGGGGATCGAGGGAGCCGTGGTGGACGTGAAGGTCTTCTCCCGCCGCGGAGTGGACAAGGACGAACGCGCCAAGTCCATCGAGGACGAGGAGATCGGCCGCCTGGAGAAGGACTACCAGGATGAGATCGCCATGGTCGAGATGGAGCGCGACCAGAAGCTGAAGAACATCCTCGTCGGCAAGGCTCTGGCCCAGGACCTGGCGGATCCCACCAACCAGAAGAAGAAGCTGGGAAAGAAGGGTGAGAAGATCGAGCGGGCGAGCCTGGACAACTTCTCCTGGAACGAGCTGAAGCGGGTCAAGGTGAAGGAGGAAGAGGGGCTGAGCTCCACCATCAAGAAGATCGAGGAGATGGCCGAAGAGCAGATCTCCATCTACGAGACCATGCTCGACGACCGGATCGCGCGCCTCCGGCGCGGAGACGACCTTCCGCCCGGCGTGATCAAGATGGTCAAGGTCTACGTCGCGGTGAAGCGCAAGCTTTCCGTCGGCGACAAAATGGCCGGCCGCCACGGGAACAAGGGAGTCGTGTCCAGGGTCCTGCCCGAGGAAGACATGCCCTATCTCCCGGACGGCACCCCCATGGAGATTGTCTTGAATCCGCTGGGGGTCCCCTCGCGGATGAACGTCGGGCAGATTCTGGAGACCCACCTGGGTTGGACGGCCCGCGCCCTCGGCCTCTGGGTGGCGAGCCCGGTGTTCGACGGCGCCACCGAGGAGGAGATCAAGGAGCATCTCCGCCAGGCCAAGCTTCCCCAGTCGGGGAAGACCACGCTCTATGACGGGAGGACCGGCAAGCCGTTTCACCAGGAGGTCACGGTGGGCTACATCTACATCATGAAGCTGGCCCACCTCGTTGATGACAAGATGCACGCCCGCTCCATCGGTCCCTACTCTCTGGTGACGCAGCAGCCCCTGGGCGGCAAG
Organism: uncultured bacterium; assembly: GCA_964642915.1. Lineage (GTDB taxonomy): Bacteria > Methylomirabilota > Methylomirabilia > Rokubacteriales > CSP1-6 > CAZXPE01. The sequence continues at coordinate 7,172 of CAZXPE010000040.1, forward strand.
GCGCAGTTCGGCGGCCAGCGCTTTGGAGAGATGGAGGTGTGGGCGCTCGAGGCCTACGGCGCCGCCCACACGCTGCAGGAGGTGTTGACGGTGAAGTCCGACGACGTCGAGGGGCGGAACCGGATCTACGAGGCCATCGTCAAGGGCGAGAACTTCCTGGAGCCGGGAACCCCCGAGTCCTTCAACGTGCTGGTGAAAGAGCTCCAAAGCCTGGCCCTTGACGTGGAGCTGGTCATGAAGGACGGCAAGAAGTAGCGGAACAAGGAGGACGTGAGATGTTAACTGAACGGCCATTCGGGAGTCTGATTCGAGAGGACAAGCCCACAAGAGACCTGTGGGGGCTCCTCGATCGGCACTCGAAGCCCATCACGTTCGATGCCATCCGGATCAAGCTCGCAGCCCCGAAGAAGATCCGGGAATGGTCCCACGGCGAGGTGAAGAAGCCGGAGACGATCAACTACCGGACCTTCAAGCCTGAGCGGGACGGCCTCTTCTGCGCCCGCATCTTCGGCCCCACGAAAGACTACGAGTGCGCCTGCGGAAAGTACAAGCGGATGAAGTTCGCGGGCATGGTGTGCGACAAGTGCGGTGTGGAAGTCACGCGGGCGCGGGTCCGCCGCGAGCGCATGGGCCACATCGAGCTTGCCTCCCCGGTCTCCCACGTCTGGTTCTTCAAGGGGTTGCCGAGCCGCATCGGCCAGCTCCTGGACATGTCCCTTCGAGATCTAGAAAAAATCCTCTACTTCGAGGAGTACGTGGCGCTGGATCCGGGCAAGGTGCCGGGACTCAAGAAAAAGGACCTCCTGACCGTCGATCGGGCCCGCAAGCTCGCCGAGGAGCACGGCCCGGAATCCTTGAAGGTCGGGATGGGCGCGGAGGCGATCCGCGAGCTCCTGCGGAGCCTGAACCTGGAGCAACTGGCCCGCGATCTGAGGAGCCAGATGCTTGGGGAAGCTTCAGTCCAGAAGCGGAAGAAGACTGTAAAGCGGCTGAAGGTTGTTGAGGCCTTCATCAAATCCGGCAACCAGCCGGAGTGGATGATCCTCGAGGTGGTCCCGGTCATCTCTCCCGAGCTGCGCCCCCTGGTGCCGCTTGACGGCGGCCGCTTCGCCACCTCGGACCTGAACGACCTCTACCGGCGAGTCATCAACCGCAACAACCGGCTCAAGCGCCTCATGGAGCTCAAAGCCCCGGAGATCATTATCAGGAACGAGAAGCGGATGCTCCAGGAGGCCGTGGACGCGCTCTTTGACAATGGCCGCCGGGGCCGCGTGATCACCGGGCCCAACAACCGTCCGCTCAAGTCGCTGTCCGACACCCTGAAGGGAAAGCAGGGCCGCTTCCGCCAGAACCTTCTCGGCAAGCGGGTGGACTATTCCGGCCGCTCGGTGATCGTCGTGGGGCCCCACCTCAAGCTCCACCAGTGCGGCTTGCCGAAGAAGATGGCCCTTGAGCTGTTCAAGCCCTTCATCCTCCGGAAGCTGGAGGAGCAGGGGATCGCGTCGTCGATCAAGGCCGCGAAGAAGTTCGTGGAGAAGGAGCGCCCGGAGGTCTGGGACATCCTCGAGGAGGTCATCAAGGAGCATCCCATTCTGCTGAACCGTGCCCCCACGCTCCACCGGCTCGGCATTCAGGCTTTCGAGCCGATGCTGGTCGAGGGCAAGGCGATCGAGATCCACCCGCTGGTCTGCACCGCCTTCAACGCGGACTTCGACGGTGACCAGATGGCCGTCCACATCCCGCTCTCGATGGAGGCCCAGCTCGAGGCCCAGGTGCTGATGCTCTCTGCCAACAACATCCTCTCCCCCTCCAACGGGGCGCCCCTGGCCGTGCCCACCCAGGACATGGTCCTCGGCGTCTACTACCTCACCAAGGAGCGGGTGGGGGCCAAGGGAACGGGACGGCTGTTCGCCGATCCTGAAGAGGTCCGGATCGCCTACGACAACGAGGATGTGGATCTCCAGGCGAGGGTCCGTCTGCGCTGGAACGGCGAGATCATCGAGACGACGGTGGGGCGAACGCTCCTGAACGACATCGTCCCCGAGGCCCTCCGGTTCGTGAACCGCGAGCTAAAGAAGAAGGAGATCACGGCGCTGGTGGCCGAGTGCTACAACAGGCTCGGAAACGAGGCGACCGTCCGGTTCCTGGACGAGCTGAAGGACATCGGCTTCCGCTACGCGACGCTTTCGGGGCTCTCGATCGGGATCGACGACATGCACATCCCGTCGTCCAAAGAGCGGCTGATCGAGGAGGCCCGGCGCCTCGTGATCGAGGTGGAGCAGCAGTATCAGGACGGGGTCATCACAAACGGCGAGCGTTACAACAAGGTGGTGGACATCTGGGCCCACGTGACAGAGCAGATCGCCGACGAGATGTTCCGGGAGCTGGAGGGGGGCGAGCAGGGCGGCGAGTTCAACCCGATCTACATGATGGCCGACTCCGGCGCCCGGGGCTCGAAGCAGCAGATCCGCCAGCTGGCGGGGATGCGGGGGCTCATGGCGAAGCCCAGCGGAGAGATCATCGAGACTCCGATCACGTCGAACTTCCGCGAGGGTCTGACCGTCCTGGAGTACTTCACGTCAACCCACGGCGCCCGGAAGGGCCTCGCGGACACGGCCCTCAAGACCGCCGATTCCGGCTACTTGACGAGGAGGCTGGTGGACGTTGCCCAGGACGTCATCGTGAGCGAGTATGACTGCGGCACGGTGAAGTACATCGACGCGACGCCGCTGGTGGAGGGCGGAGACATCATCCAGTCGCTTCGTGACCGAGTTCTGGGGCGGGTCGCCGCCGAGGACGTGCGCGACCCCTTCTCGGGGGAGATCATCGTCCAGGCCAACGCGGAGATCACCGAGGAGCTGGCCCAGAAGATCGAGGACTCGGGCCTGGAGAAAGTGCGGATCCGGTCCGCGCTCACCTGCGAGGCCAAGCGGGGGGTCTGCGTGATGTGTTACGGCCGCAATTTGGGGAACGGCCGGCTCGCCGAGCTGGGGGAAGCGGTGGGGATCATTGCCGCTCAGTCCATCGGCGAGCCCGGAACCCAGCTCACCATGCGAACGTTCCACATCGGCGGCACCGCCAGCAGGGTGGTCGAGGCCTCCAGGCACGAGGCGAAGAATGCCGGGATCGTGAGATATCACAACATGCGGACCGTGGAGAATCGGGAGCGCGACCTTATCGTCCTGAACCGGAACGGAGAGATCGTCGTGGTGGACGACCGGGGGAGGGAGAAGGAGCGCTACCCTGTGGTTCCCGGGGCGCGGGTCAAGGTGAAGGAAGGCAAGCGGGTCCAGCAGGGACAACTGCTCGTGGAGTGGGACCCGTTCACGACGCCGATCCTCACAGAGGTCTCGGGCAGGCTGGCCTACCGGGACATCGTGGAAGGCGTGACAGTCCACGAGGAGTTCGACGAGGTCACCGGCCTGGCCCGGCGGGTGGTCATCGAGGACCAGGAGGGGAAGCTACAGCCGCGAGTCTCCATCAAGGATCCCGACGGCGTCACCCTCGCCCAAAACCTTCTCCCCGTCGGAGCACACGTGCTCGTGCCGGACGGGAGCGAGGTCTTCGCCGGCGACATCATCGCCAAGATCCCCAGGGAAACGACCAAGACGAAAGACATCACCGGGGGCCTCCCGCGGGTGGCCGAGCTGTTCGAGGCCAGAAAGCCCAAGGAGCAGGCGGTCATCACCGAGATCGACGGGGCGGTGGAGTTCGCCGGCTTCGTGAAAGGGATGCGGAAAATCGTGATCCGCGCCGACAACGGCGAGACCAAGGAGTATCTGATCCCGCGCGGCAAGCACATCTCGGTCCACGAGGGCGACAGGGTGAAGGCCGGTGAGGCGCTCATGGACGGCTCGCCGAACCCCCACGACTATCTGGCCGTCCTTGGGGATCGGGAGCTCCAGCGGTACCTCGTGAACGAGGTGCAGGAAGTCTACAGGCTCCAGGGAGTGACGATCAACGACAAGCACATTGAGATCATCGTGCGTCAGATGTTGCGTCGCGTGAGGATTGAAGAGGTCGGTGATACAGATTTCGTTGTGGGCGAGCTGGTCGACAAGTTCCTCTTCCAGGAGGAGAACGAGAGGGCGCTGGCTCAGGGCAAGCAGCCCGCCACTGCCAAGCCGGTCCTCCTCGGAATCACGAAGGCGTCTCTCTCGACAGACAGCTTCATCTCAGCCGCCTCCTTCCAGGAAACAACGCGGGTGCTGACTGAGGCGGCTATCAGCGGAAAGGTTGACGAGTTGAGGGGGCTCAAAGAAAACGTGATCGTCGGGCGCCTCATCCCGGCTGGGACAGGGCTTTCGCATTACACTCGGGCCGAGGTGCTGAGCCAGGGCGCTGAGGAGCAGAAGGCCGCCGAGCCTCCGGCCCCAGCTCCGGCTGAAGGCGAGCCCCCCGTCGCGGCAACAGGCTAGGGGCACTGATGGTTGACAATTCGCGCCAAACCTGTTATACATTCAGAGTTTTTCTGACTTCAACGGTGAGCGGACGTTATGCCGACGATTAATCAGCTGGTTCGAAGGGGCCGGGAGGCGGTCAGGAAGAAATCGAAGACCCCGGCCATGGGGGCGTGCCCTCAGAAGCGCGGAGTGTGCATCCGCGTGTATACGACCACGCCGAAGAAGCCCAACTCGGCCCTTCGGAAGGTGGCCCGCGTCAGGCTCACGAACGGCCTCGAGGTGACCACTTACATCCCCGGGGTGGGTCACAACCTGCAGGAACACTCGATCGTGCTGATCCGGGGCGGCCGCGTGAAGGACCTGCCGGGGGTCCGATACCATATCATCAGGGGGATACTGGACGCCGCCGGGGTCGCGAACCGGAAGCGGAGCCGGTCCAAGTACGGGGCGAAGTTCCCCAAGGGCGAGAGCGCTTAGAGAGGGAGATCGGCAGTGCGTAGGGCATGTGCGCAGAGGCGTGAGGTCATTCCCGACCCGAAGTTTTCAAGCCGGCTCGTGGCGAAGTTCGTCAACATCATGATGCACCGGGGGAAGAAGAGCACGGCCGAGCGGATCATGTACGGCGCTCTGGACACGATGGAGGAGCGAGCCAAGCAGGATCCGCTTAAGCTCTTCAAGCAGGCTGTGGACAACGTCAAGCCGACCGTCGAGGTGAAGTCCCGCCGGGTGGGAGGCTCGACCTACCAGGTTCCCGTGGAGGTGCGTTCGGAGCGGCGAACATCGCTTTCCATGCGGTGGTTGATCCTGGCGGCGAGAAGGCGGGGGGAGAAGAGCATGGCGGACAAGCTGGCCGCCGAGCTGCTGGACGCCTCCCAGAACCGCGGCACCGCCGTGAAGAAGCGGGAAGACACCCACAAAATGGCGGAGGCCAACAAGGCGTTCGCTCACTATCGCTGGTAAAGGGGAATGTCAAGAGGGGGGCGGATGGTGATCCCCCTCTTCTCTTGACCGGAAAGGGCAGGATGGCAGTGGAACGGCAGTACCCGTTGGAGAAGACCCGCAACATCGGCATCATGGCCCACATTGATGCGGGGAAGACCACGACCACCGAGCGGGTCCTTTACTACACCGGCCGTTCACACAAGATCGGCGAGGTCGACGAGGGGACCGCCACGATGGACTGGATGGTCCAGGAGCAGGAGCGGGGGATCACCATCACCTCCGCGGCGACCACCTGCTTCTGGCGCGACTGTCGGATCAACATCATCGACACCCCCGGCCACGTGGACTTCACAATGGAGGTGGAGCGTTCCCTCCGCGTCCTGGACGGCGCCGTAGCCATACTTGACGCTGTCGCCGGAGTAGAGCCCCAGACCGAGACCGTCTGGCGCCAGGCTGACAAGTACCGGGTTCCCCGCGTCGTCTACGTGAACAAGATGGACCGCACCGGGGCGGACTTCTTTCGGTGCGTGGCCATGGTGAGCGAGCGGCTGGGGGCCGTGCCGGTGCCGATCCAGCTCCCGATCGGCAGGGAGAACTCATTTGTCGGCGTCATCGACCTGATCGAGCAGGTGGCCATTGTCTGGGAGGAAGGCGACTTGGGGCAGGAGTTCTCCCGCCTGGAGATCCCGCAGGAGTACGAGGCCCAGGTCCGCGAGTACCGGGAGAAGCTGGTGGAGGCCCTCGCCGAGATCGATGAGGAGTTGATGGAGAAGTACCTGGGGGACGAAAAGATCAGCCCTGACGAGATCAGGGAGGCCGTCCGGGCGGGCACAATCGCGATGAAGCTCGTGCCAGTGCTGGCCGGCGCTTCCTTCAAGAACAAGGGAGTCCAGCCGCTCCTGGACGCCGTGGTGGACTATCTCCCCTCGCCGCTGGACATCCCCCCCATGCAGGGGTTCCACCCGGAGACCCGCGAGAACGAGGTGAGGCTGGCCGGAGACGACGAGCCGTTCTCCGCCCTGGCCTTCAAGATCATGAACGATCCGTATGTAGGGCAACTGGTCTTCCTCAGGGTCTACTCGGGGACGCTCATGTCCGGCTCCGGCGTCTACAACTCCACGAAGGAGAAGAAAGAGCGGGTGGGCCGGCTCCTCCGGATGCACGCCAACAAGCGGGAGGAGGTTGAGTGCGTCACGGCGGGAGACATTGCCGGGGCGGTCGGGCTCAAGTTCACCACCACCGGAGACACGCTCTGTGACCCCGGGCACCCCATCGTGCTCGAATCGATGGACTTCCCAGCGCCGGTCATCTCGGTGGCCATCGAGCCCAAGACAAAGGCCGACGAGGAAAAGCTCGGATTGGCCCTGAGCCGCCTGGCCCTGGAGGACCCCACGTTCAAGGTGGCAGTGGACGAGGAGACAAGCCAGACGCTGATATCGGGGATGGGCGAGCTGCACCTGGAGATCATCGTTGACCGGCTTCTCCGCGAGTTCAAGATTGAGGCCAACGTCGGAAAGCCCCAGGTGGCCTACCGGGAGACGATCCGCAGGAAGGCGGAAGCCGAGGGGCGGTTCGTCCGCCAGACCGGCGGCCGCGGCCAATACGGCGACGTCTGGCTGGAGGTGGAGCCGGGGGAGCCGGGGGCGGGGTTCGTCTTCGAGAACAAGATCGTGGGCGGCGCGATTCCGAGGGAGTATATCTCCCACTGCGAGAAGGGCGTACGCGAAGCGATGGAGACCGGCGTCCTGGCAGGCTACCCGATGGTGGACATCAAGGTCACGCTCACCGACGGAACCTACCATGAGGTCGATTCCTCTGAGATGGCGTTTAAGATCGCAGCCTCCATGGGATTCAAGGAGGCCTGCCGGAAGGCCCGCCCCGTTCTTCTCGAGCCCATCATGCAGGTAGAGGTCGTGGCCCCCGAGGAGCACATGGGATCGGTGGTAGGCGACCTCAACAGCCGGAGGGGGCGAATCGTCTCGATGGACAGCCGCGCGGGCTCGCAGGTGATCCGCGCCACCGTCCCCCTGGCCGAGATGTTCGGGTACGCGACCGATCTCCGCTCCATGACTCAGGGACGGGCAACGTACACCATGCAGTTCGCCCGCTACGAGGAAGTGCCGCCGGCCATTGCCGAGGAGATCATGGCGAAGGTGGCCGGCAGGCCCGCCTCACGGGTCGGCTCCCGTTAGGGTTTTTCCACACCGGAGGACGAGCGATGGCAAAGGCGAAATACGAGCGGACGAAGCCGCACGTCAACGTCGGGACGATC
>CAZXPE010000041.1:0-14662 GCA_964642915.1 uncultured bacterium
CCGCCATCTGCTTGACCGTCTGGCGCCGTGGAGAGAACCGTGGAGCGTCAACGCGCTTGGCGAGGCCGCCGGGGTTGCGGCCCTCGAGGACAGGGAGTATCAGGAAAGTTCACGCGCCCTGATCCCGAGCTGGCGCGAGGCGCTTGCGACCGGACTCCAGAAGTTCGGGTCGTTCCGTGTCTTCCCGAGCGCCGCCAACTATCTTCTGGTGAAGGTGCTCGACAGCAGGCTGACCGCTCCGGCTCTGAGAGGGGCGCTCCTGAGAGAAGGCATCGCCATCCGCGATTGCTCGTCGTTCCCGGGCCTCGGTTCTCGTTTTGTCAGGCTCGCGGTCCGCCGACCCGAGGAGAACCGGACGCTCCTTGGCGCTCTGGAGACGTTCCTTGGCTCTCTCTGAGCGAGAGGTCGAAAAGAAGAGCGTCAGGGAAAGGAGGCGGAAGGGGCTCATCATCGTCAACACAGGCGACGGAAAGGGGAAGACAACGGCTGCCCTTGGGACGGCGCTCAGGGCCGTGGGCCACGACTTCAAGGTCTTCGTGGGACAGTTCATCAAGGGGAGCCGCCACACCGGCGAGCTGGTCGCCGCCGAGCGGCTTCGGGAGTGGCTTGAGATCTGCCCGATGGGAGAGGGGTTCACCTGGGAGACCAGGGACCGCGAGCAAGACACGAGAAAGGCTCGCGAGGCGTGGGAGATCTTCAAGGGGAAGATCTTCTCGGGCCTATATCAAATGGTGGTCCTTGATGAGATTAATGTCGCCGTAAATTACGGCTATCTCGACGTTGATGAGGTGGTAGAGACGCTCAGACAGAAGCCGCCCGACCTTCACGTGATCCTCACCGGCCGCGACGCCCATCCGAAGGTCGTGGAGGCGGCCGATCTGGTGACAGAGATGAAGCAGATCAAGCACCCGTTGAGAGAGCAGGGGATCACCGCCCAAAAAGGCATCGAATTCTGAGATGGATGCCGGCGTCGTGCTGATCTTGGCGTTGGCGCTGGATCTTGCGTTCGGCGAGCCGGCGAACCGGTGGCACCCCGTGGCGTGGGTCGGTAAGATCCTCGCCTGGGGAGCGGGAATGGCTCCTCGCTGCGGAGCGTTTGCGCTGACGGCTTATGGTGGATTCCTGCTCTTGCTGGCCATCGCAGTCGTGGTCTTCCCGCTTCTCGCCCTGGCCAGATTTGCCGGCCAGCTCGGCTGGCCCGCTCTCATTCTCCAGGCGTGGCTCCTCAAGTGCGCGTTTTCGATCCGCGGCCTCCTCGGCGCCGGGCGTGAAGTCGGCGCGGCGCTCCAGGCCGGAGATCTCGAGGGAGCGCGTGGACGAGTCGGCAGGCATCTCGTGAGCCGCCCCACAGGCGCCCTGGCCCCCCATCAGGTGGCCTCTGCAACCGTCGAGTCTCTCGCAGAGAACCTCACCGACAGCCTCGCGGCTCCGCTCTGCTTCTATCTCGTCTTCGGCCTTCCAGGAGCCTGGGCCTACCGGGTCATCAACACGGCCGACGCCGTGCTGGGCTACAAGGAAGGAGCGCTTGAGTATCTGGGGAAGGTCGCCGCCCGCTTCGATGATCTGGCGAACCTGATCCCTGCCAGGCTCGCCGGCCTCGGGATCGTTGCGGGGGCCCTTCTTGCCGGCGGTGAGCCCGGAAAGGCTTGGCGGGTGATGTGGCGAGACCACGCCCTGACCGCAAGCCCCAACGCCGGCTGGACGATCTCAGCCATGGCAGGCGCCCTCGGAGTAGTGCTGGAGAAACCAGGCCACTACCGGCTCGGCGACGGATCGCTTCCGGCCACTGAGGCAGTTTACCGCTCAGCCCGAGTGGTGGTTGCGACGATTGGCCTGTTCGTGGCCGCTTCTCTCCCGACAGCCTTTCTCTGGCGGTAAGGATGCATCCGGGCCATTGCAGCACGACGACCTCTTCTCGCAACTGCTCTTTTGTCGCCGTTGCCAGGCGGGTCCGGAACAGATCAATGCTTACGACTTCATACCCCAGGGACTCTGCAATTTGAGCCAGCAACCGTCCCGTGCGAATCATGACCCGAAGGTAGGAAGCTTGATCGCCAACGACGTAAGCGAGATGGGCGCCCGGTCGCAGGGCTGTCCGGAGGCTTGCGAGATGTCGCGCCATGCCGCCGAAATACAGCCTGGCGACCCTGTGGTACATTCGCTCAAAGCCGGACGTTTTCCGAAGCTCGATTCGGCGCTTTTCGATGGCCTTTGCAATGCGCTGAACGACGTGATTCTCGGTGACCCATCGGTCGTCATCATCGGTTTTGTACACGCCGCGCGTGTTCGATCGTACCAATCCGCGTTTGAGCGCGCGCAGATCCGCCTTGTTTTGGACGAAACCAAGCAGCACTGACTCGAGTCGGGTTGTCCTCGTGTAGTCTTTCTCGTTGGGGTAGGGAGGCGAGGTGATCACCGCATCAACCGAGCCGGATTTGAGAATCTCGGCGATTTGTCTGGAGTCGGCGTGATGGACGCGCGCGGGAGCGTAATGAATGGTCCGCAACGTGTCCAGGTCGTTGGCCATCGTTTCGATCTCGGCCAGCCATGCGGAGAGCACTGGGGCGTCGGTTTTCGGGGGAGCGACGCCAACCTCCGGCCCGAAGTGGAGGTTGCTGATTGAGTAGACCAGCGCTTTGGCGAGAGCCAGCAGTTCGTGGTCGCGATATCGGGCGTCGTTATGCTCGTTCAGGCAGTCAAGCAACACCAGCGTCTTGTGAAGCGGAAGGGGGCTGATTGAGTTTGTGAGCAGGAGCTTTTGTTTTTCGGGTGGGAGCGTTCGGAGCATTTGGTTGTGGTTACGATGCAGTCTTCTCGCCGTGCGAAAAAGTGGCAGGGGGTCGTCGTCCTCAATTCCATCCAATTCTAATTTTGCCCTTGAAAGCTCGGCGACAACTCCTGCGTGTTTGAGAAGACCGCGGGGATCAGGGGACCAATCCGATTTGACTTGGCTGGCGAAGTGAGCCATCGAGTTAGCTTCGACGCCGACGCTTGGAATGCCAAGCTTCATGCATTCGACGATTGTGGTGCCTGCGCCGCAGAAGGGATCCAGCACTACGTGTCCGGGGCCGGCGCCGAACCGTTCTAGGTAGTCTCGAACTAGATGAGGAGGGAATGAGAGAACGAAGCGATACCAGTTATGGACAGGGCGATCAGCAGGGGAAAGCTTGTTGGCGTCCCCGTTGGCGCTACGGGTCGGCGCTGGAACGGCTCGTGCCATGGGCACCTTCATACTCATCTCTCCTATATGGAGGGTATGTGGGTTCGAATCGCGCCAATCTGTAGGCTATTCACGCGTTGAGTATATGTCAAGTCTTTTTTGAGGAGGTAATCATGGCAAGGGCGCGCGCTCTCATGATCCAGGGGACAGCCTCCCACGCGGGGAAGAGTCTCCTGGTGGCCGGGCTCTGCCGTCTCTTCAGACAGGAAGGGCTCAGCGTAGTTCCGTTCAAGTCACAGAACATGGCCCTCAACGCCTACGTCACGCGGGATGGCGGCGAGATGGGGTGGGCCCAGGCGATGCAGGCCGAGGCGGCCGGCCTCGAGCCCCGGGTCGAGATGAACCCGGTCCTCCTCAAGCCGCAGTCGCATGAGGGAAGCCAGGTCATCGTGAGAGGGAAAGTGCTGGGATGCTACTCGGCCCGCGACTACTATGCGATGAACCGGACTCTCTGGCCGGCGGTCGTCGAGAGCTACGAGTCTCTCGCCCGGTCGGCCGATCTTGTGCTGATCGAGGGGGCAGGAAATCCAGCCGAGCCGAACTTGATGGCCCACGACCTGGCTAACATGGCCGTCGCCCGCCTCTCTCGCGCCCCCGTCATCCTCGTAGGCGACATAGACCGCGGAGGAGTCTTCGGAAGCCTCCTGGGAACGCTGGCGTTGCTGCCACCGAGAGATAGGAAGCGAGTGAAGGGGTTTGTCATCAACAAGTTCCGCGGCGACAGATCGCTCCTGGCTCCGGCCCTGGAGTTCCTCTCGGAGAAGAGCCGCCGTCCTGTCCTGGGAGTGGTTCCCTATCTCTCTGACCTTCATCTTCCTGAAGAGGACAGCGTCGCCCTCGATCCCGCTTCGCGCCCCAGGCACGGGCCTCGTGCGGTCACGATCGCCGTGGTGCGTCTTCCCTGCATTTCCAACTTCACCGATTTCGCCCCGCTCGAGATTGAGCCGGGAGTCCGTCTCGTCTACGCCCGGCGCCCTGAGGACCTCAATGGCGCTTCCCTGGTCATCCTTCCGGGGTCGAAGAACACGATCGCCGACCTTCGCTTTCTCAAATCTCACGGCTTCGCCGAGGCGCTGGAGGCTCATCTGGCGCGGGGAGGGAGCGTGGGAGGAATCTGCGGCGGCTATCAGATGCTCGGGGTGAGCGTGGCTGATCCGCATGGGATCGAAAGCGGCGGTGAAGAAGCCGGGCTCGGGCTCCTTCCTGTGACGACGGTGCTGGCTCCTCATAAGGTCACCCAGAGAGTCAAGGCGCGCCTTGACGTGGGGGCGTGGGGAGGTTCAGAGGGAGAGTGGGAAGCCTACGAGATCCACATGGGGAGGACTGAGGGGAGCGCCAAGCCGCTCTTCAGGGTTATCGAACGGGGAGAAGCCAGCGTCGATGAGCCCGAAGGGGCTGTTTCGCCAGACGGCCGTGTGTGGGGGACCTACCTGCACGGCTCACTTGACTCATCCCAGGTGCGAGCAGGTTTGCTCGGCTGGCTCAACGGCCTCGTGATGGCTCCCTCCACGGCCGCGACGGAAGATTATCGGGCCCTCCGCGAGCGCTCCTACGACGCCCTGGCCCGAACCCTTCGACAGTGCCTGGATCTCAGCGCTCTCAGGATTTTCTCCGGCCTGACAGGAGGCCAAATTCGAAGGCGGCCGACGTGAGGGTGCGTATAATTTCTGCTGAGTGCCGCCAGCGAAAGGAGAAGCAGATGAAGCAGGGTAGAGATTCGAACATCCCGGCCGAGGATCGAGTGAAGTTCACGCCTGTGGAAGGCGCGGTGGAGCTTTTCACCCCCTCGTTTAAGGAGTACCTGGCGAGCCTCCACGACAGGCTCACGCCCCGCGTTCACGTGCTCAGGGCGAGACGCGCTCAGGTCCTCGAGAGGACCCTCACTCGGGGGCTCCTTCCCTCACACCTCCCGACCAGCAGCATCAACACCGGCGACTGGCGTGTTCCTCCGGTGCCCGAGGAGTTGGAGAAGCCAGGGATCGAAATCTCGGGGCCGTGCTCGATCACGAGCATGTTCATCAATGCCCTCAACCCCGGGCCTGAAGGTGAGCGGGCCGAAGGAGACCTGGACGACGACGAGGATTCGGGAGGACATCGCCTGATCGACACGGTGAGGGCCGCTCACAACCGCCTGGCTGCTGTCAACCGCGAGCTGGCCTGCTTCGACGGGGAGAAAGCCAAGGAGTACAGGATCGCAGAGGGCGAGCTGCCGTTTTTCATGCACCGTGAGCGAGGCCTGCACCTGGATGAACCCGACGTGAAAGTGGACGGCGCGCCGGTCTCCGCGGCGGTCCTCGGCACCGCGCTCACGCTCTTCTATGCCGGCAGGGCGCAGGCCGGCCGCGGGCAGGGGATCTACTTCTATCTCCCCAAGCTCGAATCGGCGGAGGAGGCCGGCATCTACCGGGACCTCTTCGACGCCAGCCGCGAGCATCTGCCGTTCCTCAGAGGGGCGGTCATCAGGGCCATTCCGCTGGTGGAGTCGCTCCCCGCGGTCTACGAGATGGAAGAGATGCTCTACGCCCTGGGGCCGTACGCGGCGGGGCTCAACGCTGCACGATGGGACCTCAAAGCCAGCATCTTCGAGTTCGTCATGGCCGATCCCAGCCAGGTGTGGCCTGACCGGTTCGGCGTTGACATCAAGACCACGCCGTTCCTTGCCAACATCTTCAGGCGGCTCGTGGCGATATGTCTCAAGCGCGGGGCCGTGCCGATCGGCGGAATGGCGACGGCGCTCCCGAGCAGCGATCCCGAGGTGAACCGCGTGGCGGCCGAGGCAATCAGGGCCGACAAGATCTGGGAGGCCCGGCAGGGGTTCGTGAGAGCGTGGGTGGCGCACATCTTCCACACGAAGACCGCTGCCGGCCCGTTCAAGGAGCTGAGAGCCTCGGGGTGGAAGCCGACCCCAGAGATGGCCGACCCGGACAACTACCCGATCGAGATAAAAGTCCCCGAGGGCCCGATCACAGTGGAGGGGACCCGCCGCAACTCCAGGATGCTGGTGGAATACCTCGAAGGGTGGCTTCAGGGCCGCGGAGCGAAGGGGATCGACAGCCTCGCCGGCAAGCCCGGGATCCACCCCGCTCTGATGGAGGACTTGGCGACGGGCCGCATGTCTGTGGCTCAGATAGCTCAGCGCATCAGGCACAGGGCCCGAGACACACGCAACCCCTCCGTCGTCCACGACTTCACCCTGGTGAAGCGCCTGCTCAGCGAGGAGACCGAAGACATTCTTGCCCGGCTCAAGGCGGCCGTGAAGACCGGCGACCGGCAAGCGCAGTCGGCCTACGCTCAGGCCGAGGAGCGGTACAGGAAAGCGCTGAAGATCGCCATTAGGTGGATCAGGAACTACACCGAGCTGGACTTCCGGAGCTTGGGCTCATACACGCGGGGTGACCTCGACCTGATCGCCGCGGCCCCCGAAGCTTTCTGAGGGCTTCCGCTAATTTCTTTCGCCGGCCCGCCGAAAGGCGTTATCATATCGACAGATCGCCGCCCCTGCGCGGCGATCTGTGTCTCTGCCCTCCGAGGCCTAAGACGGGGTGCTATGAGCGGAAGCGTGACCGAACAACTCTCACGATGGATCGAGGCGGCGCTCGGGGCCGCCGGCCTTGAGATCCCGGCTGATCTTTTGTGGGATGTCCCGCGCGAGGAGGCCCACGGCGACTACGCGAGCAACGTTGCAATGGCTCTTGCCAGGTCGGCGCGCCGTCGGCCCCGCGATCTGGCCGAGCTGATCGCGAAGCACCTGTCTCCGCTCCCTGCGGTTGACCGGGTCGAGGTCGCGGGCCCGGGATTTCTGAACGTCTTCCTTGCCCCCGCCTGGTGCAGAGAGGGCCTGAGGGAAGTCCTGGGCTCCGGCGACTCCTACGGGTCGAGCGATCGGGGGCGGGGAACCAAAATCCGGATCGAGTTTGTTTCAGCCAACCCGACTGGCCCTCTGGTCATCGTCAACGCCAGGGCCGCCGCAGTCGGCGATTCCCTCGCGCGGATTTTAAGGTCTCAGGGGCACACGGTCATCACCGAATATTACGTCAACGACGCTGGGACCCAGTTCCAGACGCTTGGCCGCTCCCTGGAGGTCAGGGTTCGCCAGGCTCTCGGCGAGGACGTCGCGCTTCCAGAGGGGGCCTATCCGGGCGACTACCTGGTGGACCTCGCCAAAGAGTGGCTGGGACTTCATGGCCCCTCGGACGTCGCGGCGCCTGACCTCTCAGACCGGCTCGGCCGGTTCGCCGTGGACCGGATCGTCGCCGGCCAGCGGAATGTCCTGAGCGATTACGGGGTGGAGTTCGACCGATGGGTGTCGGAGTCCCGCGAGGTGCGCCAGTCGAAGCTCCCCGAGCGGGCCATCGATCTCCTCGCCGCGAAGGGGCTGACCTACGAGGCCGATGGCGCCCTCTGGTTTAGGTCCTCAGAGTTCGGCGACGAGAAGGACCGCGTGCTCAGGAGGTCGGACGGGGAGCTGACCTACTTCGCCTCTGACATCGCGTACCACCTCGGGAAGTTCGAGGGTGTGGACAGGATAATAGATCTCCTCGGGCCCGATCACCACGGCTACATCCCCCGGCTCATGGCGGCCCTCGCCGCCTTTGGCAAGCCGGAGGGCGCCTTTGAAGCCATGATCGTCCAGCTCGTGACGCTCCTGAGAGGTGGGCAGCCGGTTCGGATGTCCAAGAGGAAGGGCGAGTTCGTGCTGATGGAGGAGCTGATCGAGGAGGTAGGGAAGGACGCTGCCCGCTTCACGTTCCTGACGCGCCGCCACGACAGCCAGCTTGAGTTCGACCTCGACTTGGTGACGAGCCGGTCGTCGGAGAACCCGGTCTATTACGTCCAGTACTGTCATGCGAGGATCTCGAGCATTTTCCACCACCTCGCTGAGAAGAAGCTCGCCGAGCCCGGCTGGGCAACCGTGGACCTCGGGCCCCTCGCGCTTCCTGAAGAGATGAGGATGATGAAGCAGCTCCTGCGTTTCCCCGAACTGGTGGCCGGCGCCGCGAGGTCGCTGGAGCCTCACCGGGTGGCGTACTATCTTCAGGAGCTGGCTGCTTCCTTCCATCCGTACTACAACCGGCACCGGGTGATCTCTGACGATCTGCCGTTGACCCGCGCGCGGCTCGCCCTGGCGGCGGCGGTGAGGCAGGTCGTGAGGAACGGGCTTGGGCTCCTTGGCGTCTCAGCGCCTGAGAAGATGTAGATGGCGTCACAGAAAGGCCGCTCTCGATCGAAATCCGGCGGCGGAGGAAGGCGGATCGTCGTCGTCTCTCTTGTCTCGCTTGCGGCCCTCTCGCTTACGTTCGCGTCCGGGATGCTCGTGGGGAGGTGGTGGAACAGGAGCGCGCCTCCACCGGCCCAGGCGGAAAAGGGGAAGAAGGCCGGGCCTAACGCTCGCGGCAGCCTCCGCGACTCTCAGGCGGAGCGGGCAGGGCAGATGAGGGAGAAGCTTACCTTCTATCAGGCGCTACCCGCCCCCCTCGGCTCAACGCCGCCGCCGCTCTCCAAGCCAGCTCCCGCGGCGTCCGAGCCCGCCAGACGGATTCAACAGCCCGTTGAACCTCCCAAAGACACCTCCAAGTCCGCCGACACCACCGGACCTGAGAAAAGTTCCGTCCCCAAACCCCGATCCCCGAACCCCGATCTCCGAGTATGGACTGTCCAGGTCGGAGCGTACGGGACCCGCGAGCTGGCCGAGGAGCACCGGAAGTCGCTCAGCGCGGCTGGGTATGACGCTTACGTGACGGCCTTCTCTTCGAGCGAAGGGACGGTCCGTTACCGTGTGAGGGTGGGGAGCTTTACGACCAGAAACGAAGCCGAGAAGACCGCCTCGCGACTGAAAGTCGAGCGGTCCCTGAATCCGTTCGTCACCCCGAGGCCGGCGGACGGTCAATAAGGTGTAAGCGTGGGGCAGAGGATAAGCCGCACATTGATCTCTCAGGAGGAGATCGCCGCGAGAGTGATGGAGCTGGCTGGGGCGATCTCACGCGACTATGCGGGGAAAGAGCCGCTCCTGATCGCGGTGCTCAAAGGCGCCGTGGTCTTCCTGGCCGACCTGATGCGGGCCTCGACGATCCCTCTCTCCTGCGACTTCATGGCGGTGTCGAGCTACGGCGCCGGGAGCAGGTCCTCCGGTGTGGTGAAGATCACCTCGGACCTCTCAGTCTCCATCGAGAATCGGCACGTCCTCCTCGTGGAGGACATCATAGACACCGGGCGCACCGTAAGCTATCTCAAGCGGAACCTTCAAACACGGCATCCGGCCGATCTCAAGATCTGCGCGCTCCTGGACAAGATGGAGAGGCGGGAAGTGGATGTCGCGCTGGACTACGTGGGGTTCACGATCCCCAACCAGTTCGTGGTGGGGTACGGGCTGGACTACGCGGGACTCTATCGAAATCTCCCCTACATCGCCGTGCTGGAGGAAGAGACTCCCCCCTGAGGCTTGTTGGCCTCGGGGGTGTGATATAATCAATTCGGCGTTTTTTGACAAGCAGTTCCACTTGGTTGCGGGGTCAGGAGCCCCTGGGAGACGCGAGTGAAGGCATCATCGATGAACCAGTTCTACAAGAATCTGGCCGTCTGGATGGTAATCGGCCTGATCGTCATCCTCCTGTTCAACCTATTCCAGGCGAACCAGCCGTCCAGGGAGGAGATCGTTTTCTCAGATTTCCTCAGGAAGGTGGAGAGCGGGGAGGTGCGTGAGGTCGCCATAAAGGGAAACCAGCTCTCCGGCCGCCTCTCCGACGGCTCGGCGTTTCGCACCTACACGGTTGATTATCCCGACATGGTGAAGCTGCTCCGCGACCGCGGGGTGCGCATCATCGTAAGGCCTCCGGACAGCAACCCCTGGTACGCCGTCTTCCTCCAGTGGGTTCCCATGCTCCTCTTCATCGGCGTATGGATTTTCTTTATGCGCCAGATGCAGGGAGGCGGCGCCAAGGCGCTCTCCTTCGGAAAGGCCAGGGCCAGGCTGATCTCGGAGAAGCAGAACAAGATCACGTTCCAGGACGTCGCGGGCGTGGACGAGGCCAAGGAGGAGCTCCGGGAGATCATCGAGTTCCTCAAAGACCCTCAGAAGTTCCAGAAGCTCGGCGGTAAGATCCCGAAGGGGGTGCTCCTCGTGGGGCCGCCGGGGACCGGGAAGACGCTCCTGGCCAAGGCGATCGCGGGGGAGGCTAACGTGCCGTTCTTCTCCATCTCGGGGTCGGACTTCGTCGAGATGTTCGTGGGAGTGGGAGCTTCCAGGGTCCGGGACCTCTTCGAGCAGGGGAAAAAGCACGCCCCTTGCATCATCTTCATGGACGAGATCGACGCCGTCGGGCGGCACCGTGGGGCCGGGCTCGGCGGAGGGCACGATGAGCGGGAGCAGACGCTGAACCAGCTCCTGGTGGAGATGGACGGCTTCGAGACGAACGAGGGAGTCATCCTGATCGCCGCCACCAACCGGCCTGACGTGCTGGATCCTGCGCTCCTGCGCCCTGGACGCTTCGACCGCCAAGTGGTGGTGCCAAGGCCTGACGTCGGGGGGCGCGAAGAGATCCTGAGAGTCCACACCCGCCGGATCCCTCTGGCGCCGGATGTGGAATTAAAGGTCGTGGCGCGCGGCACGCCGGGCTTTTCCGGCGCCGACCTGGCGAACCTCGTCAACGAGGCCGCGCTCCTGGCAGCCAGGCAGAACAAGAAGTCAGTGGAGATGCTCGACTTCGAGAACGCCAAGGACAAGGTCCTGATGGGAGTCGAGCGGCGCTCCATGATCATCAGCGAGGAGGAGAAGCGGACCATCGCCTACCACGAGGCCGGGCATGCCCTGGTGGCCGACTTCCTCCCCGGGACCGACCCCGTTCATAAAGTTACCATCATCCCGCGCGGCCGGGCTCTCGGGCTGACACAGCAGCTTCCGACCGACGACAAGTACAACTATTCGAGGGAGTACCTGGTCAATCGGATCATCATCCTTCTCGGAGGCCGCTCTGCCGAGGAGATCGTGTTGAGCCAGCAGACCACCGGGGCCGGCGACGACCTGGAGAAGGCCACGGAGATGGCCCGAAAGATGGTCTGCGAGTGGGGAATGTCAGACCGGCTGGGTCCGCTGACCTTCGGCAAGCAGGAAGAGCAGATCTTCCTGGGCCGGGAGTTCGCCCGCCACAAGGACTACAGCGAGGCGACCGCTGTGCTCATCGACACCGAGATCAAGCGGATCGTTACAGACTGCGCGGCCAGGGCCCGTCAGATCATCGAAGAGAACCTGGAAAAGCTCCACTCGCTGGCCCGCGCCCTCCTGGAGCGGGAGTCGCTGGACGGGGAGGAGATCGCCCGGATCCTCCGCGGCCGGCCCACCCTTCAGGGAGCTCCCGCCCCGGCCTGATCCCCTAAAGGGACGTTCAGCCACGCCGATCCCGAGCGGGCTCATCCCTCATAGTGAGCCCGTTCGGTGTTATGTTGATACGGGGGCGGCATGCCGAATCGAGCTGTTCTCGGAAATCTGGCTGTCGGAGACGGCGAGCCGGTCGCCGTCATCGGGGCTCTGAACGTAAGCCCGGAGTCGTTCTACTCCGGTTCTGTCCACTCAATCTCGGTGGAGCTTCTTGCTGCCGCGCGTGAGATGGAGAAGGCCGGGGCGTCGATCATTGACGTCGGCGCCATGTCCACTGCGCCGTACCTTGACACCGGAATTTCCGAGGAGGAGGAGGCGGACCGTCTGGGGCGCGCCGTGGAGGCTCTCGCGGGGGAAATCAGCGTGCCGCTCTCTGCTGACACGTCGCGGTCGGTTCCGGCAAAAGCCGCCCTTGAGGCCGGAGCGGCGATCATCAACGACGTGAGCGGCCTCATGGATGACCCGGCCCTGGCAGCGCTCGTCGTCCGGTATGGAGCGGGCGTCATCGCCATGGCCTCTGAGCGGGAGGGCTTCAACGGCGGCTCGCCGATAGAGACGGTGCTGGCCCTCCTTGGGGAGACGCTCCGAATCGCAGAGCGGGCGGGCGTCCCTCTCTCCAGGGTGGCGGTGGACCCCGGCATCGGGTTTTTCAGGCGCGGAGCGCTCCCGTGGCACGAGTGGGATTCCGCTCTGATCCGCGATCTCGGCTCGCTCAGAGTGCTGGGGCGGCCTATCTGCGTCGGTGTTTCCCGCAAGTCTTTTATCGGGGCGCTTGCCGGTGCCGCTGATCCCGCTGACCGCCTTTCGGGCTCCCTGGCAGCGGCGGCTGTCGCCGTCGTGAACGGCGCCCACCTCATCCGTACCCACGACGTCGCCGAAACCGTGCAGGCTGTCCGCGTCGCCCGGGCCATCAGTGCTCGATCTCAGGTGTGATCATGTGGGAGGCCTTTCAGTCGTTCAGGTGGCGCGACGCCATCGACATCCTGCTGGTGGCGGCGGTCCTCTACCGTGTCTTTGTCATGTTCAGGGGGACCCTCGCCGTCCAGATGCTCGTCGGGCTGGGGCTTCTCGCGGGAGCATCGTTTCTCTCCAGGCGCCTCGAGCTCTTCAGCACAA
Source organism: uncultured bacterium (assembly GCA_964642915.1). Classification (GTDB taxonomy): domain Bacteria; phylum Methylomirabilota; class Methylomirabilia; order Rokubacteriales; family CSP1-6; genus CAZXPE01. The sequence goes on from CAZXPE010000041.1 coordinate 12,708, forward strand.
GCTGGATCCTCGACAACTTCTGGTCGTTCTGGGTGCTGGCCCTCGTGATCCTCTTCCAGCCTGAGCTTCGCCGAGCCCTCGCCCAGGCGGGCCACAGCCGTGTCGTCGAGGGATTCTTCGGTCCGGGCGCCCGTGAGCGCGGCCATGTGGTGGACGAGATCGTCAAGGCGGTCGAGTCGCTGGCGGCCAGGCGGATCGGCGCCATCATCGTGCTCGAAAGGGCCACCGGGCTCCGCCACTACGCCGAGCTGGGAGTCGCGCTGGATGCGGTGGTCTCAGCCGACCTTCTCGGGAGCATCTTTCTTCCTTATTCACCGCTCCACGACGGGGCGGCCTTCATCCGGGGCAGCCGGGTGACCGCCGCCGGCTGTTTCCTCCCGCTCTCCCGGGCCACCGGTTTCGGGCGAAGCCTCGGCACGCGCCATCGCGCGGCCCTCGGGATCGCCGAGGAGACCGACGCGGTGGCGGTGGTGGTCTCAGAGGAGACCGGGAGGATCTCGCTGGCAGTGGACGGGCGAATGGAATCGAACCTGGGTCGTGAGACCCTCAGAGAGAGGCTCCTTGAGCTCTTCTCGATGGGAGCGCGCTCCGCGGCACGCCCGTCGCTCCTGGTCGGGGTGGTGCGACGGTTCCTGGTCCGCGAGAAAGCGTAGCGATGCCAGAGCCGATTGTCGGCTTGCTCACGCGGAACTGGCAACTCAAGCTTCTCTCGCTTGCGGTCGCCCTCATTCTATGGACCGTTGTGGTGAACGCCGAGAAGTCTGAAATCGTCCTCTCGGTGCCGGTGGAGTTCCAGGAGGTCCCGGATAATCTTGAGGTCGCTCAAGGGCGCCCACAGAGCGTGGAAGCCCGCGTGAGGGGATTGAGGCTCGCCCTGTCGCGCCTTTCCGGTGACGACCTTCGCGCCGTCGTGGACCTCTCGGGCGCAAGAGCGGGAGAGAGCGCAGTGAGGCTTCTCCCCGAACACGTCCGCGCCCCGTTAGGGGTTCAGGTACTCGGAGTGAGCCCTTCGAGGATCAGAGTTGTGCTGAAACCGGCGGCTTCCGCAGGCTCCCGGCAATGAGCCGGCTCTTCGGCACCGACGGAATCCGCGGCGTCGCCAACAGGCCGCCCCTGACCCCTGAGGATCTCGTGGAGCTGGGGCGGGCGGTCGCAACCCTCCTTCGCGACAAGCGTGGCGGATCGAAGATCCGTCTAGTCGTCGGGAGGGACACGCGCCTCTCCGGCCCGATGATCGAGCAAGCGCTGGTGTCGGGGGCGCTCTCTGCCGGCGCCGACTGCCTGAGCGTCGGCGTGCTCCCCACGCCGGCGATCGCGTTTCTCACTCGCCATCTCGGTGCTGACGGCGGGGCGGTGATCTCGGCTTCACACAACCCCTTCGAGGACAACGGCGTCAAGTTCTTTTCAGACCAGGGGACCAAGCTTCCGGACCAGTGGGAGGATGAGATCGAGGCGAGGCTCCAGGGCGGCGAGGAGACGCCGCTACCGGGCCGCGGGGAGATGGGGCGCTTCATCGCTTACGACCGCGCCGAGGCCGACTATCTGGCCTTCTGCAGGGAGCGAGTCGCCTGCGACCTCGGCGGCTTCACCGTGGTCCTGGACTGCGCCCACGGCGCCACCTCACGCGTGGCGCCGAAGCTCTTCAGGAGCCTGGGGGCCCGAGTCCTGACGCTCGGGGTCAGGCCCAACGGGACTAACATCAACCGGCGCTCCGGCGCGCTCCACCCCGAGGCCCTCCGGAAGAAGGTGAAGGCGTCCGGCGCCCAGATCGGACTGGCTTTCGATGGGGATGGGGACCGGCTCATCACTGTGGATGAAACCGGTGAGGTGAGGGATGGAGATCACCTCCTGGCGATCTTCGGCAGGCACCTTGCCGGGCGGGCTCAACTCAAAGGGAATGTGGTGGTCACCACGGTGATGGCGAACCTCGGGCTTGACCGCTCACTGGCCGAAGC
>CAZXPE010000042.1:0-14517 GCA_964642915.1 uncultured bacterium
CGTCTCCGGGCATTTCAGCGACGCGGACCTTGATCTGGATCTGCTCTTTGTTTCTGAGGAGCCTGAGAGCGACGGCCTTTCCCACCTCGGCTTCTGCCACGAGCCGCTGGAGGTGCCGGTAGTCCTCAACAGGGGTTCCGTCAAAGGCGATGATCAGGTCGCCGGGCCTGAGGGCAGCCTCTGCCGCCGGACTTCCCGGCGAGACCTTAGCCACCACGGCTCCGGTTGTTCCCGTTGCTCCCAGAGAGCGGGCAAGCTCGGCAGTCAGAGGCTGAACGGCGATCCCGATCCAGCCGCGAACGACCTTCCCCTTTTCGATGAGCTGAGGGATCGCGCGCTTGACCATGTTGATCGGAATGGCGAAGCCGATCCCCTGGCCGGCGGCAACGATGGCGGTGTTGATCCCTATGACCTCTCCGGCGAGGTTCAGGAGCGGTCCTCCGGAGTTGCCTGGGTTGATCGAGGCGTCGGTCTGGATGAAGTTCTCGTAGGTCGCGATCCCCACGTCAGATCTGCCTGTGGCGCTGATGACCCCGACCGTGACGGTCTGGTCGAGCCCGAACGGGTTTCCTATGGCGATGGCCCACTCGCCGACTCTGAGCCGATCCGAGTCGCCAAGCTTGGCAATCGCGAGGTCGCCGTCCGGTTGAAAGTTGACCACTGCCAGGTCAGTCTTCGGATCGCTCCCGACCACCCTCCCGCGGTACTCTCGCCTCGACGAAAGCTTCACTGTGATCTCATCGGCCCCCCGGATCACGTGAAAATTTGTCAAGATATACCCTTTTTTGTCGATAATTACCCCAGAGCCCAAACCGGGCTGGCGGAACTCGCGAGCGCCCGGCCCCTGGCCGAAAAAGTGCTCAAAGAACTCTTTGAAGAACGGATCATCTGAGCCGAACGGCTTGAGATCAAAGGGATTTCTACCTTTCGAGCGCTGGACGGTTCCGATATTGACCACTGCCGGCTTCACAGAGGACGCCACCGACACGAAGGCGGCCTGGAGACCCTCTGTTGCCGCTCCGGAAAACGTTCGGAGCGCGGGGGCCTCGGTGACAGAGGGGCGACTCATGAGGGCGTTGAGGCCGAACCCCACCCCAAGTGCTGCCAAAATGAGCAGGAAAATCAAAAGCCTCTGTGGCCCTATGACTCTCATCCCTCGAGGCCTCTCCGCCTACGGCGTATCATATCGGCCGGGGTTCTACGCCGTCAATGGCGACAAAAGGGCTCTTTTTCCTTGACACTTACCGGCAGGGGGCGGGAAAATTTAACAGTATTTCTAAAAATTTGCAATGCTCGACTCGAAAGGAGCAGGCTCGGGTGAAAACGCCCAGGGTGACGACTATCTTGAAGTTCCTTAAGCGGGGTCTTGCGCTCTATCTCTGTGCAACGGTGGCATTTCCAGCGATAGGATCGGCTCAGGCGCCTACCGCCGCTCCTCGAAGGGCGGAGGGAGTTCCACTTGGGACTTCTGTGCCCGATCCCCGAACCATCCCCGGCCGGCGCATCACCACGAGTCCTGATTACAAGCTTGGGCCCGGCGACATGGTGGAGGTAATCATATCGGGACGCATGGATGTCTTCACACACACACTCGTGGTTGGCCCTGAGGGGAACATACATCTGCCGCCTGTCGGCACGATCCCGGTTGAGGGGCTGACGATGTCAGAAGCTCGGAAGGTCGTGATTGAAAAGGTGGCCCCGATGTTCAAGTTCTTCGATCTGACTTTCACGATCTTCTCGACGCGCTCCTTTCTGGTGGCTGTTACGGGAGAGGTCGAGAAACCCGGAGTCTATCCCGTTTCGGCGGTCGATATGGACCGGGTCCTTCAGGTTATCAACATGGCCGGGGGAGTGACCCCTCGGGGCTCACTCCGCCGCGTTACTCTCCTGAAAAATGGGAAAGCAGAGCGGATCGTTGACCTTCAAAGGTTCGCTCTCAAAGGCGACCTCTCGGAGAACCCTTACCTGGTGGAGGGGATGTCAGTCTTCGTTCCCTCGAGGGGACCGTCTGTTCTCCTGCATGGAGCCGTTGCCCGCCCCGGGGAGTATGAGCTCCTGGAGGACAAAAGCCTCGGGAGCGTACTGGAGTTCGCCGGCGGCGTTCCTCCCCAGGCGGTGCTCAAAGAGGTCCGCCTGACTCGAGTGGGTTCGGACAACCGGAAGGAAACCCAATCGCTCGACCTCGAAGCGGCGCTCCGCCCCGATGCTCCCGCGTTCGAGCTCCAGAGCGGTGACGTGCTCTATGTTCCTCCCATCGCCGTTATCCAGGACCTGGTGGAGGTCCGCGGGGCGCTCTTCGGGCCCGGGTTCGATCCTGCAAAAGGCGTTCTCCCGGCGCCGAAGACTACCATCGTCAACCGCGTCGAGTTGGCCAAGGGCGAACGGATCAGGGACGTAATACTGAAGGCCGGGGGGGTGGCGCCGTGGGCGGATTTCGGAAGGGCATTCGTAGAGCGGCCGGTTCCCGAGGGCGGCAAGCTGACCCTCCCTGTGGATCTGAACCGCCTCCTCGTGGAGAAGGACGAGAGCCAGAACATCGCCCTCAGGAACGGAGACGTCTTCGTTGTTCCGGTGGCAGACGACAAGGTCTACGTGGTGGGGAATGTCAAAGCACCGGGGGCATTCGATTTCAGGCCGTACTTCACGCCGAAGGATTACCTGGTCCTGGCCGGGGGCCCCGATGACCGGGCCAAGATGAAGGCCGCGACCGTCACGTTCAGAGACGCGCGGGAGTATCCGTTCGAGGCCGCTCCGCCGCTTGAGCCCGGGGCGATCATCCGGGTTCCGCCCGTGTTCCTGAAGTTCCCCCAGGACTACGTGCCGATCGTCTTCACGATAGCGAGCCTGGTCACGGCGGTGACGGGGGTGTTCATCCTCTTCGGACTCACCCCTGCCCCGAGCCCCTTGTTCCCCACGGAGAGCAAGTAGGCCAGGGACAGATGAAGGGATAGGAGCCAGGCGTGTACGAAGCGTACTGGGGGTTGAGCGAGCCTCCGTTCGACAACTCCCCCAACCCCAAGTTCTTCTACCTCTCGCCTGAGCACGAGGAGGCGCTCATACGCATGGTCTATGCGGTCAAGCAGCGCAAGGGCGCCGCCATGCTCACGGGGGAGTACGGCTGCGGCAAGACCACGCTCTCTCGCGCCCTCCTCCAGCGGCTCGAGGCGGAGAAGTACGAGGTCGGGCTCCTCACCAACCCCGCCTGGAGCCAGGCCGACTTTCTCCGGGAGGTCCTCTACCAGCTCGGCGTGGAGACACAGGAGAAGGGCAAGCCCGAGCTCCTCCACATGCTCAACGACGTCTTTTACCGGAACTTCAAGTCGGGTAAGGACACCGTCATCATCGTGGACGAGGCTCAGCTCATCGAGGACGACGCCATCTTCGAGGAGCTTCGCCTCCTGCTGAATTTCCAGCTCGACGACCGCTTCCTGGTCACCCTGCTCCTGATCGGGTCGCCGGAGCTGAGGGAAAAGATCCGGCGTCTGAGGCACCTGGACCAGCGGATCGCCATCCGCTACCACCTGAACACGCTGGATCACCACCACACAGCCGCCTACATAGAGCACCGCCTCAAGATGGCGGGCCAGAGCCGCCAGCTCTTCACTCCCGAGGCCGTGAAGCTGATCTTCGATTTCACCCGTGGCACCCCGCGCGAGATCAACAACCTCTGCGACATCTGCCTTCTCCTCGGGTACTCGAGGCGGATGCGCGAGATCGACGAGCGGGTCGTGGCGGAGGTGATCAGAGATTCCGGTGGAGAGGTGTGATGGTTCGGTTGAGCGACATGGTCCGCGGCATTCACCGCGAGACGACCGCTCCGCCACCTCGGGAGGGGCCCGCCGCCCGGCGCGGGGCCATCGCGCCCCTTCCGCCCCGTCCTGACGACGAAGACAATGGCCGCGTCTCTTCTCCCGTCCGGTTTCCAGTTGAGGCGCTCCGCCGCAGGCCCGCTCCTACCCGAATCGAGCCCGGGCCATCCAAACCTCCAGTGCCTACCCCGGTCTTTTCTGAGGTGGCTCGGTCGATCGAGCGAGCTCCGGAGCCGTCTCCTCCGCGTCAGGAAGGGCCGACGGCCGAGGTCCTCTATGGCGAAATCCTGGCTTTCATCGTCCAGCTTTCCAAACTCGTCCGCCAGGGAGGAGAATTTGAGTGGGGGGAGTTCAGGATAGTGGTGGAGCAAACTATCAGGTCGCTTGAGTCGTCCTCTGATCTCTTCTGGCTGGCAAACAGCCCGCCCCGCCAGGACACCGACTACCTGGCGGCCCATCTGGTCAACGTGGGAGTCCTATCACTCAGGATCGGCATGGCGCAGGGATACAGCGGGGAGCGCCTCGTAGAGCTGGGGATGGCCGCGTTCCTGTTCGACGTCGGGATGTGGCGCCTTCCGGAGGCAATGCTGGGGAAAACCGAACAGCTCTCGGATGAGGAGGTCGCGGCCATCCGGTCCCACCCGCGCCTAAGCGCGGAGATCGTCCGCCGCTGGCAACCTCCACTCCCGTCGGTGGTGGAGATAATCCAGCAGCACCACGAGCGTGAGCAGGGGCAGGGGTACCCGCAGGGGCTCGCTGGCGATGCCATAAATTCCGGGGCAAAGATCATCGGGCTCATGGACACCTACGCGGCGCTGATCCACCCCAGGCCGTACCGGCCCCGGTTTCACCCTCACGAGGCGGTCAGGGAAATACTCCGATCGAAGCGCGAGGGTTTCCCGTCCCATCTCGTCAAGACGCTCCTGGCAGAAATCTCCGTCTTCCCCCCGCGGACCGTGGTCAAGCTGAATAACGGTGAGGTGGGGCGGGTGATCGCGGTCAACAGAAACCATCCACTCCGTCCGAAGGTCGAGATCTTAGCCGACGCCAGGGGTAGCCGACTTGCCGTCCCCAAGATCCTGGATCTCTCGGAGGCCCCTTTTCTTTACATCACAGGGCCGCTGTCAGAGGCGGCGCGATGAGCCTTTCAAGGGAGAGTTGATGATGACATCCATTCGACAGCTTTCAGTGGCCGATCCCCAGGAGCTGGAGTCGCTCGTCGCGGCGGCGCTTCCGGATTTCGAGCCGGGCCTCACCGTCCTCGACCGGAGGCTCGTGACCGGGGCGACCGTGGTTGACCTCGTGGCCATCGACGCCAGGGACCGGCTGGCGCTGTGGTTTCTGGCCTTTCGCGCCGACGGGGCGATGCTGCTCCGGGCGCTCGAAGCCTACGGGTGGTGTCGTGAGAACGGCTTGCTCCTCCTCCGCCTCTTCCCAGCCAGGCGGATCGACATCGAGACTCCGCCGCGGCTCTTTCTGGCGGCCCCGCGGTTTCCTGACCACTTCAGGACGACCGCCCGTTATTTGAGTTCCCTGGATCCGGTCTGCGTGGAGTATCGTTATCTTGAGGTCGATGGAAACCCGACGCTGTATTTCGATCCGGTCGAAGGCCCGGTCCCTGCTTCGCGACCGGATCTCTCCCTTGACGCGCCGGAGCCGGCCCGCCCTCCCGTGGCCATCGCACCTGAGCCGCCTTCAGCCACGCCGGCTTCCCCTGAGCCGGGAGATCTCGTCAGGAGCCTGGAGAGGCTGAGATTCCGTGAGGCTTTCAAGATCGACCGAGTCTAGGAGTGAACGCATGAACGGGAAGATCTGAGGAGAGCGAGGCATGGCCCAGTACGAGATGAACCTGCGGGACTACTGGCGGATCATCCGTCGCCGTCGCGTGGTGATCCTCGTCTGCATCTCGCTGATGGCTCTCTTCAGCTTCTGGTTCGCCTCTCAGAAGGTGCCGGTCTACCAGGCGTCGGCGAGCATCAAGTTCGAGCAGGCCACCTCACTGACCGGCCTCCTGGTCGAGGTGCTTTCATTTACTACCGCCGACAGCATCGAGACCCAGGCGGTCGTTATAAAGAGCTTTCCGGTCCTCGAGCAGGTCGCCAAGCGGACGGGAAAGCTCCCTGAGACCGTACCCACCGAGGCGGTGAGGGAGTCCAAGGCGTACACCTCAGTCATTGACGCCCTGGGCTCCAGGATCAAGACCATCAGGGTCGCCAACACCAGCGTGATCGACATCGCCGTGTCCTCGACAAATCCGAGAGAGGCCAAGGACCTGGCCAACACCGTGGTGGAGGTCTACCGGGAGTATCAGAGCAGGCTCAGGAACGGCCGGATCATCGAGGCGCGCCAGTTCATCGAGCAGCGGATCAAGGACGTCGAGGCGCGACTCAAGGACGGTGAGGAAGCGGTCTGGGCCTTCCGTGAGGCTAACCGGATCATCGCGCCGGGGGCGGAGTCTCAGATCCTCCTCTCCCTGTTCACCCAGATACGGGGAGAGATCGAAAAGACGCGGCTCCAGCGGGCCGAGCTTGAGCTGGCGTCAGCCAGGCTCTCCCGGCAGGACGGCGCTATCGGGCCCGGAGGGGAGCGGGTCTTCGTGGATAGCGCAGGCCCGGCTATGACCCGCCTCCAGGGGAGCCTTGTAGAGCTCCTCCTGGAGAGGAACAACCTGGGGCTCGAGGTGACGGAAACCCACCCAAGACTCCAGGCCCTCGACGACCGGATCCGGGAGGTGCGGAGGGAGATGGCCCGGGAGGTTGTCGCCCAGATCACCGTGCTCAGGAGCCGCGAGGAGCTGTTGCACCGTCAAATCGGGGATCTCTTCCAGCGGAACCGCGAGATCCCGGGCATCGAGCTGTCGCTCCAGCGGCTCCAGCGCGAGACGAAGGTCAACGAGGACCTCCTCTCGCTCCTCAAGAGCCGGCACCAGGAAGCCCTGATCAAGGAAGCTGAGAAGATCGAGGAAGTGACACTGATCCGTCCTGCCACCGAGCCTTTGGGTCCCATCAGCGGCGAGACCGCCAACACGGTCCTGGTCGGCGCCATCATCGGCCTCATCCTGGGGTTGGTCCTGGCTTTCGTCCAGGAGACCCTGGACACCTCCATCGGGACCATCGAGGACGTCGAGAGCTACCTCGAGGTGCCGGTCCTCGGGATCATCCCTCACATCGACCCGAGGGAGACCGTCGAGCGACTCCTGGAGCGGCGGCCCGAGCTGGCATCTATGGAACCGGAAGCGCTCGCGCGCCACGCCCTTCTGGTGACCCACTTCGACCCGAAATCCCCTGTGTCAGAGGCGTACCGGACCCTCAGGACCAACATCCAGTTCGCCACCATGGAGAGGCCGGGGAAGCTCTTCGTGGTGACGAGTTCGACCCTCCAGGAGGGGAAGACCACGACAATCGTGAACCTGGCCCTGACAATGGCCCAGATGGGACAGAAGACCCTCCTTGTCGGGGCGAACCTCCGCCGGCCCGCCCTCTACAAGATCTTCGGCATCGAACGCGAGCCCGGCCTCACCGACGTGATCCTGGGGAACAACCGCTGGGAGGAGTGCGTCAGGACCGTCGCGGACATCTTGATGGGGCGCTTCGAGATGGAGGACATCATGATGGCGCCCGGCCTGGACAACCTGCACATCCTGACGTCGGGCACCATCCCCATCAACCCCTCGGAGCTCCTCACCGCCCCCCAGATGGGCGAGTTCCTCCGTCAGGTCCGCGATCAGTACGACATAGTGCTCTTCGACTCGCCTCCCGTCCTCCCGGTCGCCGACGCGGCGATCCTGGCGGCACAAGTGGATGGCGTCATCCTCGTTTATCAGGTCGGAAAGGTCGGACGGCTCGTTCTCAAGCGCGCGAAGGCCCACCTGGAGAACGCCAAGGCCAAGGTTCTTGGGGTAGTCCTGAACGACGTGAAGGCTGAGGTCTCGGGATACGCGACCTACACCCACTACTATACGCACTACTACGCCGAGGAGGGGGCGGGGGGGGAGAAGGCGAGGCCGACCGGTCTCCGAGGGAAGGTCGCCGGGTGGTTCGGCCGGATCACCGGCAGGCGCGGCCGGGAGGCGCCGACGGCGGCCGAGCCGCTCAGGATGCGCCGCGGCGTAAAGGAACCGGATGTCGAAGCGGTTGTTCCGGAGATACTGAAGGGCGCCGAGGAGCCGAAGGGCCGCTACAGTCACCTCTGGATCGGCCTGCTCGTGGTCGTTATTCTCCTGCTCCTGCTTGGAGGGCTTCTCGCCTGGCGCTTCGGGTTCTTTATTCCGGCTCGTGAGGGGACCGTGCGTGATCTCTTCAGGAGCCGGATTGAGCAGAAGATGCAGCAGCAGGCGGCGGGTCGCGCCCCTGAGCCTTCCCCCACTCAGGCGCCGGCTGCGCCGCCCGTTGCCGCGCCTGAACCACCGCAAGCAGCTAAACCCGCGCCGGCCCGTCCTGAGGCCGAGGGTGGAAGAGTCGGCGCCGTCTCTCCAACTCCGAAATCTGAGGAGCGGCCTCCGGCTCCTGCCCCGCGCCTTCGCTACGCGCTTGAGTTCGGGCCGTTCCTGACTTCTGAGGAGGCGGATCGCATGGAGGCGAGGCTCAACCAGGCTGGGTTCCAGACCGCGCGGTTCAGCCAGCAGGGGGCGTCGAGCCTCTACGCCGTATTCATTGAGCGTTTTCCCAACCCCCGGGAGGCTCAGGCCCTGGTGGAGCGGCTTCGCGCTGAAGGGTTCGGTGAAGCGGTGCTCATCGGGACGGGAGAGACGCTCTCGGTGCGCGCCGGTGAGCCGGCCCCGCTTCGCGGAGCAGTCCAGATGGCCGAGAAGCTGAGGGCGAGCGGGCACCAGGTGCGTGTCGCAGTTCAGCCCGGCGGGGCCGCCACTCTCACCATCCGCCATGGGAACTTTGCTTCTCAGGAGGAAGCCGACTCGCGCGGCCGGGAGCTTGCCAGGAGGGGGTTTCCGAACCAGGTGGTCCGGGTGCGGTAGCAAGGAGCCGTCAGCGGTCAGCAATCAGCCCTCAGCCCGGAGGTCCAGAGCTGGCTGCTGATGGCTGAGCGCTATTTGTCAAAAGACCGATGATCAGACGTCCGTTCTCTCACGCGGGAAGCGAACCTGGCGCACTGCCGCGCGTTCTCCTGATCGGGGCCATCCTCGTCGCGGCGGTCCTGGCCATCTCGAGCGGGCTTGTCGCAGCCGACCCCGAGTGGGCGCTGGCGGGGACGGTTGCCGTGGCGGTTTTCGTCATCGTCTTCGTGCGCACCGAGTTCGGGCTTTACATCCTGCTCCTCTCGATGCTGCTCTCTCCCGAGATCATCCTGGGAGGGAAGGGAGGGCTCGCCGAGCGGCGCGAGATCGCCCTTCGCATGGAGGATCTGCTCCTCTTCGTCATCGCCCTCACATGGCTCGGCAAGACCGCTGTCAACAAAGAGCTGGGATTGATCGCCAGGACCCCCCTGAACCCCGCCATCCTCGCCTACATCTTTACTCAGCTCCTGGCCACGCTTTGGGGGATGCTCACGGGGAGCGTCACGACTATTGCCGGGCTATTCTACGTCGTCAAGTACGTGGAGTACTTCTTCGTCTATTACATGGTGGTCAACAACCTCAGAGACAAGGAGCAAACCTGGCGGCTCGTGGCCACGGCGTTTCTCACAGCCGCCATAGTCTCGGCGAACGGGATCATGCAGATCCCCACCGGCCGCCGGATCTCGGCACCGTTCGAGGGAGCGGTCGGAGAGCCCAACACCCTGGGGGGCTACCTCCTTCTGATGATCGCTATCGGGGCCGGCATCGTGCTGGAGACACAGCGGTACCGCATCAGGTTCCTCGGGGTCGGGCTTCTTCTCCTCATGGGGGTGCCGTTTATGTACACGCTCTCTCGCGCCTCCTACCTGGGGTTCATTCCCATGGTCCTCGCCTTGACAGTTCTCACCAGCCGCCGCCGGCTCATGCTCGGCGTCCTCGCCGTGACGCTGGCATTCGCCCCGATCGTGATGCGGGCCGCTCCTGAGCCGGTTACCAGGCGGATCGAGAAGACGTTTCGACCGGAGCGTCACCTGACCACGGTGGAGATCGGCGGGGTGGCCTTCGATCCCTCCACCTCTCAGCGGCTCTTCGCCTTCAAGCAGGCCACGGAGGCGTGGATGCTCAAGCCGTTCCTCGGCTACGGGGTCACCGGGTTCCGGTTCGTTGACGCCCAGTACCCCCGCGTCCTCGTGGAGTCGGGCGTGATAGGCTTCGCGGCCTTCGCATGGCTCGTCTGGCTTCTCTTCCGCGAGGGCCTCACGGCTTACCGAACCCTCGCCGATCCCGAGGAGCGCGGCCTGGCGCTGGGGTTCCTGGCGGGGCTGGTTGGGCTCCTGGTCCACGCTGTCGGCTCAAACACATTCATCATCGTCAGGATCATGGAGCCGTTCTGGTTCTTCGCCGCGGTGGTGATCACCCTCACGCGGTTTGAGATCCCGGAGACTGCGCCTCCTTCCCGGCTGGCGCGCTGGTAGCAGGATCATGGGGACCTATCGGGATCTGAACGCCTGGGAGCGCCGCTACTACCGCTTGCGCGAGCTGTTCCGCCGCGGCCTCGACCTGTCTTTTCTCTGGTACCGCTTCAAGTGGAACTACGCCCACAAGCTCGACTGGGTGCTTCCGTTCCCGACGAATCTCGACGTCGAGCCGACGGGTCGCTGCAACCTGAAGTGCATCATGTGCCCCCAATCCTTCGAAGGAATGACGGAGGATGAGTCCCAGATGATCAGCATGGACCTGGCCAGGAAGGTGATCGATGAGGCCGCGGCCAACGGCGTCTACTCGGTCAAGTTCACCTGGCGGGGGGAGCCGGCGCTTCACAAGGGGCTCGTGGAGATGGTTCGCTACGCCAAGACAAGAGGAGTCCCGGAAGTCCAGTTCACCACCAACGGGACCCCGTACACCGAGCAGAAGATCCGCGACCTAGTCCTGGCGGGGCTCGACCGCATCATCTTCTCGATGGATGGGGCGAGGAAGGAAACCGTCGAGAAGATCAGGGTGGGGCTCGACTACGACAGGGCGGTGGAGAACATCAAGACGTTCCACCGGCTCAGGGCCGAGATGGGTCGGAGGAAGCCGTTCATCCGGATCCAGATGGTCAGGATGAAAGAGAACGCTGAAGAGGCGGGCGAGTTCGTCGAGACGTGGAAGCCCTGGGTGGACGATATCCGCATAGCCGACGTCACCGACCGGGGCCAGGGTGGCCAGCTCGCCGTGGGAGACCAGGTGGCGGTCGGACGCCGGCGGTGCTCCCAGCCCTGGCAGCGCATGATGGTCTCGCCGGCAGGGGAGGTGTTGCCGTGCTGCGCCGATTGGCGCAAGGAGTGGGTGATCGGCGACGTGAAGACCCAGTCGCTCGCGGAGATCTGGCGCGGCCCCAAGATGGAGGCGATGCGCGAGGTCCAGCGGGAGATGAGGCTCGATGACGTGAGCCCCTGCAGGAACTGCTTCGACCACTCAAGCTACGTGTGGGAGCGGAGACCTGTTTCGGCGCTGTCCGAATCGGACCGCTGATGCGATAAGTCCGCGCTCGTCGGCTCCGTTCGGGGCATGAACGCATTCGGGCTCCTGAGCCATCCGGCGGTCTTTGACCTCCAGCAGCGGTTGGGGGCTGCCAACAACCGGCCCGTGAAGAGGTGGGTGGCGGATGCGCTCCGGCTCAGGCCTGAGGAGCGGGTAATTGATGTTTGCTGCGGGACGGGGAGCATGGCATCGGTGGTTCCGGGGAGCTATCTGGGGATTGATCTTGACCCGCGCTCCATCGCGTGGGCCAGACGGAAATTCCCCAACGACGGCAGCAAAACCTTTCTCGTGGCTGACGTCACGGAACTGGCGCTTGAACCCAAGTCGTTCCACAAGGCGCTCTTCATAGATGGGCTCCACCATCTGTCGGATGAGCAGGCGCTGACCGCCCTGAGGATCGTGAGCCGGATAACCCGCGGCGCGGTGGCCATTGTCGATCCCGCGCCTGAAACCACACGTCTCGCGAGCCGCCTGCTGATTGCGCTGGATCTCGGGCGGCACATCCGGCCTCTGGCGGCCCTCATGGATGTGGTCCGGGCTGGAGGACTCGCTGTTGAGCGCCACCAAACGGTCTACGCCGGGTTCGCCCACAAACGGATGTTGCTCTGTCGCCCGGTTGAGTGAGGATTCATGAGAGAAGCGGAGATGGAGCGAGCAGAGAATCCAGGCGAGGGCGCCCCAGGGGTATCGGTGATCCTGCCGGTTTACAACGAACGGGAGAACCTGGAAGAGCTGCAGTCCCGTTTGACGAAAACCCTGGAGCAGCTCGGTCGGGAATACGAGATCGTGTACGTCGATGACGGCAGCGCTGACGGCTCCTGGGAGGTGCTCCGCCGGCTGGCGTCAAACGACGCGCGGGTGCGCCTCGTTCGGTTCCGGAAGAACTTCGGCCAGACTCCGGCCCTGGCGGCCGGGATGCACTACGCCCGCTTCCCGATCCTCGTGACGCTGGACGCGGACCTTCAAAATGATCCGGCCGACATTCCCCGGCTTCTTCAGACGCTCGACAAAGGATACGACGTCGTCTCGGGGTGGCGCCGCCACCGGCGGGACAGGGCGATTTCCCGGCGGCTCCCCTCAAGAATCGCCAACTGGCTGATCGGGCTGGTGACCGGTGTGCGCCTTCACGACTCGGGGTGCGCGCTGAAGGTCTATCGGAGGCAGATCCTGAGCGACGTGCGCCTCTACGGGGAGATGCACCGCTTCCTGCCCGTCCTGGTCGCCTGGGTCGGTGGGCGCGTGGTCGAGGTGGAAGTCTCCCATCATCCGCGCATTCATGGCGTGTCGAAGTACGGGATCCTTCGCACCTTCAAGGTCCTCCTGGATCTCATGACGGTCAAGTTCCTTCGGGACTACTCCTCAAAGCCGAACTATGTCTTCGGTGGGTTCGGCCTCCTGATGCTCGGCCTGGGAGTTGCTTCATTCCTTGTCGTCGCCTATCGGGTGTTTGTCCTCCGTCACCTTGAGGCGACACCGCTCGTGTTCATGATGGTGATCTTTTTCCTGATCGGGGTGTTTTCTGTCTTTGTCGGGCTCCTGGCTGAGATCATCATCCGGGGCCAGTACGAGGCCCACAGCCGGCCGACGTACTACGTTCAGGAGACCGTGGGCCTGGGATCGGAGCGGTAGGCCACAATGTGCGGCATTGCCGGAACGGTGATGGTGGATCCTCGAGGATCAGTCGATCTCGATCTCCTCCGCCGGATGACCGACTGCCTCAGCCACCGTGGTCCCGATGACGAGGGGTTCTACCTCCGCGGCCCGGTCGGGTTCGGGATGCGCCGCCTGAGCATCATCGATCTTCAGACCGGCCACCAGCCCATCACTGGGGAGGAGGGCCGGGTGTGGGTCGTGTTCAACGGAGAGATCTACAACTATCGGGCGCTCCGCCGCCGCCTCGAGGCCCGGGGGCACCGGTTCACGACCCAAACCGACACTGAAGTGATCGTCCACGCCTGGGAGGAGCGGGGGCCCGCCTCAGTCAACGAGCTGGAGGGGATGTTCGCCTTCGCCGTGTGGGACGAGGCCGCCTCAACCCTCTTTCTGGCGCGCGATAGGCTCGGGATCAAACCCCTCTACTACGCGCTCCTTCCTGATCAGATCGTCTTCGGCTCAGAGCTGAGGGCGCTCCTTCCCCACCCGTCCGTGGAGCGGGCGGTGGATCTCCGTGCGCTCTCACGCTACCTGCTTCACGAATACGTTCCGGCTCCCGACTCGATTCTCAGAGGGGTCAGGAAGCTCCCTGCGGGACACTGGCTCTCCTTCACCCACGGCCGAGTCAAGGTGGAGCCTTACTGGGAGTTTTCGTTCCGGCGGAACGAGGAGTGCTCACCGGAAGAACACGCCGCCCGCCTTCGGACGGCGGTCGAGGAGTCGGTGAAGAGCCACCTCGTGAGCGACGTTCCCCTCGGCGTCTTTCTCTCGGGGGGAATCGATTCCGGGGCGATCGCGGCGTTCGCGGCCCGCCACGTCTCAGGCCGCCTTCAGACCTTTTCGATCGGCTTTGAGGATCCCTCCTTCGACGAGTCCCGCTACGCCCGGCTGGTGGCCCGGCACATCGGGAGCGACCATCACGAAGAGGTCTTCAACGGGCGGGCGCTTTGGGAAATGGTCTGCCGACTTCCTGACCTTCTCGACGAGCCACTCGGCGACGCATCGTTCATCCCCACGTGCCTTCTCTCTCGCTTCACCCGCCGGTCAGTGACCGTCGCCCTGGCAGGAGACGGAGGGGACGAGCTCTTCGCCGGCTACCCGACCTACCAGGCCCACCGCCTGGCCGCGGCCTACCTCCGGCTTCCTCGGGGCATCCGGGAAGGCATCGTTCGCCCGCTGGTCGAGCGGCTCCCGGTTTCGTTCGACGACCTGAGCCTCGACTTCAGGCTGAAGCGCTTTGTCGGAGGAATGCAGCTTCCTCCGGCTCAAAGGCATCTGGCATGGCTTGGTTCGTTTCCTCCTGCCGCTCAGTTGGAGCTTCTCACCGCTGATGTTCTCGCCGAGCTGGGCCCGTGGGAGCCCTTCGATGAGATCCCCTCAGCGCTCGCCCACTCGGGAGCTACCTCAGCCATCGAAGAAGCCCTCGCCCTCGACCTTAAGGGTTATCTGGGTGAGGGGATTCTCACCAAGACCGACCGCGCCAGCATGGCCTCGTCGCTTGAGGTCCGGGTTCCGTTCCTC
>CAZXPE010000043.1:0-186 GCA_964642915.1 uncultured bacterium
TCCTGAACTCGCTGGCGGCACCCGCCAGGAAGCAGCGCCGTACCCGGAAGGGCATGGAGCGCCGCCAGCGTCAAAGCCCTCGGCGTTAAAAGAGGGGGGCGTTTTTGGCGCGGGAGCGCTGGAGGGCGTATACGAAAGCCATCCCCGCGAACCCTGCCAGATCGGTGTAGAGCCCCGGCTTCACGA
>CAZXPE010000043.1:196-14479 GCA_964642915.1 uncultured bacterium
ACCTGGCTCAGCGTCAGAAGAGAGGGGCGTTTTTGGAGCGGGAGCGCTGGAGGGCGTACACGAGAACCATCCCCATGAACCCCACCAGGTCGGTGTAGAGCCCCGGCTTCACAAGCAGGATCGCCGAGGCGAAGAGGATCGCGCGCTCGTGCCAGCGCGCCTCGGTGATGAGATACCCCTGCATTGCGCCCGCCAGGCCGTACATCCCGACGGAGGCGGTGATGAAGATCCACACCGCCTCGCCCCATGTCGTGTTAATCAGGAGCATCTGGGGCGCAGTGATGAACATGAACGGCAGGAGGAACGTCCGCATGTCCAATGTGAAGGCGCGCCAGCCTGTCTTGATGGGGTCTGAGCGGGCGATCCCCGCAGCCGCGTAGGCCGCGAGCCCCACTGGCGGGGTGTCGTCGGCAAGGATCCCGAAGTAGAAGACGAAGAGGTGGATGGCAATCAGGGGGATCTCCATCCCGAGGGCCCGGCCGAGTTGAACCAGGGCCGGGGCTGTCAGCGTCGCCATGATGATGTAGGTCGGGGTGGTCGGGACCCCCATGCCGAGGATCAGGCAGGCGACCATCGTAAGGACGAGCCCGAGATAGAGATTTCCCATTGAGAGGTCAACGACGATCCCTGAAAGGTTGAGCCCCACCCCCGTCAGCGTTACCACTCCCACGATGATCCCGGCAGAGGCGCAGGTGGCGGCCACCCCTGCCATGTTCCGCGCCCCCATGTAGAGCGCCGCCACGAGCCTGAGCCATGTTTCCCTCATCGCGGGGGCGACTCCGGGCGACGTCTCGTGGCCGGGAATGATCGGACGCCTGCGGAACCCCTGAACCAGGCTCGACACGACAAACATCCCCATCGCCGCCACTATGGCCATGAACGCCGAGGTTAGAGGAGTCATCTCCCGGGCGATCAGATAGTAGAGGAGAACTCCGACGGGGATCAGGTAGTGGATCCCAGAGAGAAACGTTGGCCAGAAGCGTGGAAGCTCCTCTCTGGGGAGCCCCTTGATCCCGTGCTTGAGGGCCAAGAGGTGAACGGCGCCGAGGAGCGCGAGCTGGTCGATGACCGCCGGGAGCGCAGCCGCCTTGACGATATCGAGATAGGGGATCCTGAGCCATTCGGCCATGACGAAGGCCGCGGCGCCCATGACGGGGGGCATGAGCTGGCCGTTCCCGCCGGCAGCGGTCTCGATCCCTCCTGCCACCTCGGGTTTGAAACCGACCCGCTTCATCAGCGGGATCGTCATTGAGCCGATCGTCGCAGTGTTGGCGATCGAGGAGCCGGTAATCGTCCCCATGAAAGCCGAGGCCACGACCGAGACTTTGGCCGGACCGCCCCGTGTTCCGCCGAAGAGGGAGAAGGCCACACGGATCAGGTACTCCCCCGCTCCGGTGCGCTCGAGGATCGCGCCGAAGAGAACGAAGGCGAAGACGAAGGTCGCCGAGACACCGATGGGGATTCCGAAGATCCCCTCGGTGGTGAGGTAGAGGTGGCCGATCACCCTCCTGAGAGAGTAGCCGCGATGGGAAAAAAGCTCTGGCATCCACGGGCCCAGGAAGGCGTAGAGGAGGAAGGCGAGAGTGATCGCCGGAAGCCACGGCCCCACAGCGCGCCGGGTGGCCTCGATGACCAGAAGGACGAGGAGCGTCCCCATGACGACATCAGTCGTCTCTGGAGTTCCGACGCGCTGGATCAGCGCCTCGTGATGGATCGTGACATACGCCGCGGCGTAGGCGCCGAGAGCGGCCAGGACGAGGTCGTACAACGGGAGGGTCGGTTGCCGGAAGCGTTTGCTGGCAGGGTAGAAGAGAAAGCAGAGCGACATGGCGAACGTGAGGTGAATGGAGCGCTGGAGCACTCCCGGCAACGTGCCGGCGGCGGCTGTCCAGAGCTGGAAGGCCGACATGGCGAGGGCGATCGTTCCTGCCAGCCAGAACGACCACCCGGCCAGATCCCTCGCCCCGAACTCTGCCTCCTTGACGAGCTGCTCGGCCTCGGCGATCCCCGCCTGCTCTTCGGTGCCGAGCCTCAAAGGAGTGTCAGGCACGGGGGCTCCCCGTTGCAGCGGCGATCGAGTCGGCTAGGGTTGAGGCCAGGAAATCGATCTCTCCTTCGGCGATAGTGAACGGAGGTCCGATCATGATGAGGTCTCCCGCGCCGTCCGCCTGGCCTCCCGACGGGTAGATCACGACCCCTCGCCTGAACGCCTCGGCCTGTACCCCGTCTGCGATTCGGCGCTCGGAAGGGAAAGGGGTTTTTGTTGACCTGTCGGCGACCAGCTCCACAGCCGCCATGAGCCCCGCGCCCCTCACGTCGCCGACGGAGGGGAGGTCCAGGAGAGGTTTGAGGCGCCGGCTGAGATATTCTCCCAGGTTGTTCACGCGCTCGATGAGACGATGCTTCTCAGCATAGCGGAGCACGGCGAGAGCTGTGGCGGCGACAACAGGGTGGTGGCTCGCAGTGAAGCCGTGGGGGAAGCCGCCCCCGGCCTTCACCGTTTCCACGATTCCGCCACGCGCCAGCAGCCCTCCGCCGGGAACGTAGCCGCTAGTCAGCCCTTTACCCAGCGTGATGATGTCGGGCTTCACTCCGCATCGCTCGATGGCGAACCAGCTCCCCGTCCTCCCCATCCCCGTCATCACCTCGTCACAGATCATCAGCACGCCGTGCCGTCGGCACGTCTCGCTGACGATCCGGTGGTAGTCGGAGGGCGGAGCGCACGCCCCCGCTGAGGCGCCGATCACCGGCTCATAGATAAACGCAGCCACAGTTTTTGGCCCCTCCTCTTTGATTTTTTCGTCGAGCGCCCCGGCGCATTCGAGAGAGCAGTCAGGGCCGCACCCTCTGAAGGCGCAGCGGTAGGGATAGGGGGCGGGTATCTTCGGCATCCGCGCGAGGAGCGGAGCGTAGGGCGAGCGCAGGAGAGTACGCCCCGAGACCGCGAGGGCCCCGAGGGTTGCTCCGTGATACGAAGGCGCGCACGAGATCACCTTGTGGCGGGAGTCTTCCCCCCGCGCCAAGTGGTACTGGCGGGCGAGCTTGATGGCGGTCTCGTTGGCCTCGGAGCCTCCCGACACGAGGTAAAGGCGGGCGTCGTCCATCGGGGCGCGCCGGGCCAGCTCCTCAGCTAGAGCTTCAAGCGGCTCGGAAGTGAACTCTGTGCCGTGAAGGTAGGCGACGCGCGCCATCTGCTCTCTGGCAGCGTCAGCGATCTCTGCCACGCCGTGACCCACAGTGACCACGAGAGCCCCCCCCGCAGCGTCCAGGTAGCGCCGCCCCTTGCTGTTGAAGAGATAGACCCCTTCGCCCCGGACAATCTCCGGGTACTCCCACCCCTCGAGCCTCCGATAAAAAACCTGACTCATCGCGTTCCAGGCGTCGATCTCACATTCCGCACTCCGCATTCCCCATTCCGCATTTCCTTTACGCGTCGATCTGGGCGCGCTGGAGGCGGCCCGAGTAGTCGATATAGACGGTCTTCCACTCGGTCATGATGTCGAGAACTGTCCACCCTCCTTCGCGGTGGCCGTTGCCTGTCTGCCTCACACCGCCGAAAGGGAAATGAGACTCTGCGCCGATCGTCGAGGCGTTGACATAGGTGATCCCGGCCTGGATCTCCTGGACGGCCAGGAACGCCTTGTTGATGTCCTGGGTGTAGATGGCGGAGGAGAGGCCGTAGCTGGTGGCGTTCGAGATTTCGATCGCCTCTTCCAGGCTCTGCGCCCTGAGAATAGCGACCGTCGGGCCGAAGATCTCCTCCTGGGCGATCTTCATCTTCGGCTCGACGTCGGCGAAGATCGTCGGCTTGTAGAAGAACCCCTTTCTCAGATCCCCTTCGGCGGCGATCTCGCCTCCCGTGAGGAGCTTCGCTCCTTCGCCCCTGCCGGCCTCGGTGTAGCGATGGATCCGCAGGAGCTGGGATTCGTTGATGACGGGACCCACGTCCGTGGTTTCCTCGAGCCCCGAGCCCAGGCGGAGCCTCCTGGCGCGCTCTACAAACTTCTCCGTGAACGGCTTGAGCACGGGGTCATGGACTATGACTCGTGAGGCCGCGGTGCAGCGCTGGCCCGAGGTGCCGAACCCCCCCCAGATCGCGCCGTCCACTGCCAGGCCGAGATCCGCGTCATCCATCACCAGGATGGCGTTCTTCCCCCCCATCTCCAGTGAGACCTTCTTGCCGAGCCTGGCGCAGGCGGTCGCAATCTCCCTTCCCACTTCAGTGGAGCCGGTGAACGAGACGAGATCGACTCCGGGATGGCGGACGAGGGCTGCCCCTGCCTCCTCGCCTGAGCCGTGGACCAGGTTCACTACGCCGGGGGGGACCCCTGCCTCCAGCAGGATCTCGACGAAGACGTGGGCGCAGAGCGGGGTGTCCTGGGCCGGCTTGAAGACGACCGCGTTTCCTGCCACGAGGGCAGGGAGGATCTTCCACGACGGAATCGCTATCGGGAAGTTCCACGGCGTGATCGCCGCCACCACCCCGACGGGGACTCGGATCGCCACGCCGAACTTCCTGGGAAGCTCTGACGGCGCCTGAACGCCGAAGAGCCTTCGCCCCTCGCCGGCCATGTAGTAAGCGGTGTCTATCGCCTCCTGGACGTCGCCGCGGGCTTCCTTCAGGACCTTCCCCATCTCAACGACCATGAGGCGGGCCAGCTCTTCCTTCCTGGCCGCCAGGATCTCGCCGGCCTTGAAGATGATCTCGCCGCGCTTGGGTGCCGGGACGTTCCTCCACGACTTCTGCGCCTCCTGAGCAGCCCGGACGGCCACGCCCACGTCAGTGGCGCCAGAGCGGGGAAAACTGCCGAGGATCTCCTCGCGGTTGGCCGGGTTCAGGTCGTCGAACGTTTGGCCTGACGCCGCCTCGACCCATTGACCTCCGATCAGGTTACGATAGGCCGTTGCCATCACCCATCGCCTCCTTTCGCTATCGAACATAGGAGCTGACAAAGCTCCCTGTGGGGGCATCCGCGGCGGCGAAGCGGTTAAGCCTGAACGGGTCCCGGCTGACCGTGGTCCGCCCTTCGGTGATCAGTTGGGCCATCAGTTCCCCTACGGCCGGGGCGAGCTTAAAGCCGTGGCCGCTCATCCCCGCAGCCACGTAGAACCCGTGGATGCGGGTCTCGTCGAGGATCGGCATCCAGTCGGGGGTGATGTCGAAGGCTCCGGTGTACCCCTCCTGGTAGCGGCAGTCTGCCAGGAGCGGCATAGCGCGGCTCACCCGCTCCAGCGCTTCCGCCGCCTCCTCAAATCCCGGCTCGTTGTCGAGTTGATCAGGGTCCACCGGATGGCGGGTTTCGTCTTCTGCCAGCGTGCCCGTCAGCGTGAGACCTCCCGTCTCAGGGCGGAGGTAAACGCCTCCAGCGAGGTCCAGATAGACCGGATGAGGGGGGCCGAATTCATGGCCGCGCTTGACGATGAAGACCGGATGGCGTCCCACCA
Source organism: uncultured bacterium (assembly GCA_964642915.1). GTDB lineage: Bacteria > Methylomirabilota > Methylomirabilia > Rokubacteriales > CSP1-6 > CAZXPE01. The sequence continues at coordinate 5,642 of CAZXPE010000043.1, forward strand.
CAATGGGGAGGTCCACTCCTGCCAGGTTGGCGACAGCCCGGGCCCAGAGCCCCGCGGCATTGACGACCACTGGAGCGTCGATGATCTCTCCCTGAGCCGTCCTGATTCCTTGGACCCGATCCCGCTCCACCCTGATCTCGATCACCTCGGCCGACTGCTCGACTCTCACCCCGAGGTCTCGGGCGCGGCCTGCATACCCTAGGGTCACGGCTGTCGGGTCACCGTAGCCTGATTCGGACTCGTAGACAAATAGGGAAGTGCCGTCCGGGTTGATGCGTGGCTCGATCCGCCGCGCATCCTCGGGGGTCAGGAGCTCGGCGCGGATCCCTGCGGCCCGCTGGATCTCCAGCGACTTCTCCAACGAACGCCGCATCGGCTCGGAGACGCCGATCAGCGCTCCGCACCCGACGTACCCCGATTCCCCTCCCACCAGTTCGCCGAACTGCTGGAAGGCCCGAAGCGAAGAGCGGACCATCCGGCTTGCCTCGGGGATCGGATAGAGCTGGCGGATGATCCCCACTGATCTCCCCGTGCCGCCGCTGGCGAGCGCGCGCTTTTCTAGAACGACCACGTCGCTCACACCGCTCATGGCCAGGTGATAGGCGAGGCTCGCCCCCGTCACGCCCCCTCCGATGATGACCACGTCGGCGGTCCGGCTCACCGCGTCCCTCTCCCATCGAGAATCGCGCGGGCTTCCTCGGCTGAAAGCTTCCGGATCGGATCACCCCGGCTGATTGTTCCTCCGGTCAACACGCGGCAGTACACCCGGCTGTCGCCGGGGTACCGCTTCTGAGAGACCCGGGCGTAGTTGCCGTCGCTAAATGCCGTCGCAATGTTTTGACAGGGACTCGTGTATCGCGTGACCTGGATCAGCACCCTGTCTCCGAGAAGGAAGCAGTCACCGGGGGCGATCCCTGACCAGTTCATTCCCTCAACCGTGAGGTTCTCGCCGATCATTCCCGGCGTGATCGGATGCCCCTCGCGCCTGAGTGCTTCGATCCGCTCCAGAGAGTACATGCAGAGGGCGCGCTCGGGGCCGCCGTGGTCCTGCGTGTCCCGCTGGCTGTCTCCTTCGATCCCCCATTCGGTGACTCGAGCCGCTTCAATAGGGAGCTTGGGCACCCCACCTGGCGAGACATTGATCTGAGCGATCCGGCCCACCGTCATTCGAGATCCACCTCCACGCCCACTCCGGCGGCGCGGGCTTCGTCGTAGGCGAGGCGGGCGGCGGCGGCGTCCTCAAGAGCGGACCCGACCGACTTGAAGAGGGTGATCTCTTGTCGGTTCGTCCGTCCTGGCTTGGTCCCCGTGACCAGCTCAGCCAGCTCAGCCCTCACGTGCTCTTTCCCGATGGCGCCCTCTTTCAAAGGGATCAGAAGGTCCCCCGTCTCCTCCCAGGCCCCGGCGTAGCTGTCCACCGCCACTCGGGCGCGCGCGACTGTCTCGGTATCCACTTCACGGGTCTCAGGGGTAAAGGCGCCGAAGCACGCCGCTGTCTGAGAGTCAGGCCTCGCGAGGGCTCGGGCGGCCACAGCCGAGGTCGCGCCAGTCCTCATCCCTGTGAGGAAGCTCCCCTCGATGAGGGCGAGCGGCGCTCCCGTCTCGTGATCGAAGAGGAGATAGGACGCGTGGAGGGTCGGGAGGCCTCGGTCCCGGTTTTCCTCGTAGACGGTGACAAGCTTGACCCCGAGGGCGCCTGACCCGGCTTCTGAGGAAGGGCTGCGGAGCGCCGCCGGCATCACGAGGAGGATTCCGCCTTTGGTGACCTTCATCGCCTGACGGGAGAGGAGGGCCGCCTCTCCGAGGGCGTACTGGCGAAAGGCGCGCTCCATGGCCCCGATGGTTTTCAGCGGGGTCAGGAACCGCTCCAGGTCCTTCCGCCCCAAGACCCGCATCACTCTGTATGATGGAATAACGGTTGCGGAAAGGCAACCCGTGGCGTGGAGGTCCTGGTGGATCAACTCGCAACAGAGAAACGCTGGCCCTACGCCTCCCCGAGGTAGGCGCGGCGGACGTCGGCGTGATCCCGAACTCGGCGGCCAAGTCCGGCCGCTGCTCGTGGATTTCCAGGGGCCGTGGCTATGCGTCACCCTCCTTTTGGGTGGATGGGCGGCTCAGCCTCCCGCGCACCCCTGACTTGAGCCGCTCCGCCTCGGTTTTCATCCGACTGAGCAGTCGCCGCGCCCACAGGAACTCTGTGGCGAGGATTGCCAGCCCTATCGGGATCACCACGACGGCAGGTCCGGGCAGGACGATCATGGCGAGGCCAACAAGCAGCACGGTAAACCCCACCACGATGGCGACGAGGCGCCCGGCCTGTTTGAGCGTGCCGACGAACAGGTTCGGCATCATTACGCCGGATTACGGCTTCTCTTCTTTTTGGAGGTTCCTCAGGGTCTCCTCGAGGCGGCGGAGCTCCTCACCGAATCCCGTCCAATTCCAGCGCTTGAGGTGCTCCTGGGCCTTCTGGAAGTGTTCCAGGGCCCGGGCGACCGGGCGCTGAGCGGGCTCGGCTTTGGCCGCCACCGGCCTGGGGGCCGCGTCGGGCTGGGGTGGTCGCGCGCCGAAGATCTGCTGGAGCGAGGCCTCCAGCGTCTCCTCCATGGCGATCCGGTTGCCGAAGGCCGTGATGACCCGCTTGAGCTCCGGCAGCCGTCCCCGCTCGGCGGCAAGGTAGAGAGGCTGGACGTAGAGGAGCGACTCCTCGATGGGAATGGCGAGGAGGCTCCCCCGGATCACCTGGGAGCCGGCCTGGCTCCAGAGGGTGATCTGCTGGGAGATGAAGGCGTCCTGGTCGATCCGCGCCTCGATCTGGCGGGGGCCGAAGACGAGCTTCCCTTTGGGGAAATCGAAGAGGAAGAGCTTCCCGTAGTGCGGCGGATCTGACCGGGCCGCGAGCCAGGCGATCATGTTGTCGCGCCGGACCGGTGTGAAGGGGAGCAACAGGATGAACTCCTCCCGGGTCTCCCCGGGCAGACGCATGATGGTGTAGTACGGCTCCATCTCCGCCTCGCGCCCCGCGGCCTTCTTGGCCGGGATGGTCCAGAGGTCCTCCTTGTTATAGAAGACCTGAGGGTCACGCATGTGATACGCCGCGTACATCCGGGCCTGGATCCCGAAGAGATCCTGGGGGTAGCGGATGTGGGCGCGGAGATCCTCGGGCATGGCCTCGATGGGCTGGAAGAGTCCGGGAAAGGCGCCGGCGTAGGCGCGGACGAGAGGTTCCTCAGGTTCCACGACATAGAAGCGCACGGTCCCGTGGTAGGCGTCCACGGTGACCTTCACCGGGTTTCGGATGTAGTTGCCTACTCCCTTCGTGGGCTGGGAGTAGGGGAAGTGCTCGGAAGTGGTGTAGGCGTCGAGGAGCCAGACGATCCGCCCGTCCTTCGTGATCACGGGGTAGGGGTCACGATCCAAGCGAAGGAAGGGCGCGATCTTCTGGACCCGCTCGCCGATCTGGCGAGAGTAAAGGATCAGGCTCTCGGGAGAAAGATCGTCTGCGAGCAGAATCCTGATCTCTCCGAACCGGGCCGCGAAGATGAGCTTCCGCCAGAACGACCCGATGCCGACGCCCCCCTGGCCCGCGTAGGTCGTGTAGACATTCTGGTCCCCCATCGGGTAGTCCAGCTCCTTCGCCCGCGTCCTCGCGAGGACGTAGGGATTGGCCACCTCACCGTAGTAGATCTCGGGGCGCGTGATCTTGAGGGGGCCGGCAGTGACCGGGGGGATATCTTTGACGAAGAACTCCGGGAGCCCCTCCCGGGTGACCCGGTTCACCGGGCCCACCACGGCGCCGTAGCCGTGGGTGTAGACCAAGTGCTCGTTGATCCAGATCCGGCTGGGGAGGTGGGCGTGCGACAGCTCACGGAGGGAAAGCATCACCTGTCGGTACTCGCCGTCCAGCCAGTAGCGGTCGTTATCCACATCCACGAACTTGTAGTACGTCCGGATCTCCTGGAGCTGGGCGTAGGAGTCCAGGAGCGGGCGGTGCTCCCAGAGGCGGATGTTCTTGACGGTGGCATCGTTTTTCCTGAGCGTCGCAGCGGTGAGCTCTTCATGGGCCGGGAAGGGCCGCTCCTCGATCCGGTCCAACCCGTAGGCCCGGTTGGTGGCGGCGATGGTGCGCTCGATGTACGGCCGCTCAGCCACGATCTCGTTTGGGGCCACCCGGAGCCGCTGGAGCATGGCCGGATACGCGGTGAGGCCGATCAGACTTCCCGCGAGCCAGAGGACGACCCCCCCCAGGGCCAGGCGGAACCCGGCGCGGCGCATCTGGACCAGGCAGGCGATGGCGGCCAACCCGACCAGGCCGATCAGGACGTTCAGGATGGGCAGGGAAGCGTTCACGTCGGTGTAGCTGGCCCCGAACGACGCGCCCCCAGGGGAGAAGAGCAGGCCGTAGCGGTCCAGCGAGTAGCCCCAGGCTTTGACGATGAGGAGAGCCGCAACCAGGGCGAGCAGGTGGCCCTTTGCCCATGGGGTGACGACCGGCCCCTGCGGGCTCAGCCTGATTCCCCGAGAGAGGACGTAGACAGCCCCGACAGCCAGGAGCGTGACGAAGAGGGTCAGGAAAAGGAACTGATAGACGTAGGTCAGGAACGGGTATCTGAAGACGTAGAAGGCCACGTCGCGCTCGAACAGGGGATCGGCGACCCGAAAGGCCACCGGGTTCAAAAATCTGATCACCCCCTGCCACTGGGCTGCGGCCTGTCCGGCCACGAAGAGGCTCAGGAGGAGGCATCCCGGAAGGAGCAGCCGACGATAGAGCGGCTGGATGAGAAGCCAACTCGGGAGCTTGGGGATCTCCTCCTCCTCCACCATCACCAGCACGTCCCTCCCCTGGCCCTGAGCGGTCAGCCTCAGGTTGACATAGAGGAGGACAAACACCGCCAACCCTGCGAAGAGACCGAGGAGGATCTTGGTGGAGAGAATGGTCGTGAAGACCCCGGGGAAGCGCACCTCCTGGAACCAGAGCCAGTCGGTGTAGAGGGCCACGGCCTGGCCCCCTAAGAGCCAGAGGACTCCCAGGACGAGAATAACCACAAGAAGCGCATGTCGTCTCATTCGCTTTCCTCCTGAGTTTGGACCGACACACTCCCTCTCCGCTCAGTCCCAAGGTTCAACAGGAAGAGACACTCATCGCGGGAGAGGTCGAGTGCGGTCCGGCACCCCAGCAACGGGCGCTTTGCCACTTCTTCTACCACCACACTCAGCATGGGGGATAACCGCTCAAGGACTCGTCCGTAATACTCGCCGAGAGTCTTCTGGTCTCCGGGGCGCTCGGCCAGGGCGGCTTCGGCCTTACTCATAAAGCCCCCGACCCTGATCACGATGAGATCTCCCCCCTTTTCTTCCAGGACGTTCACCCGCTCAGGGGTGAGGCCCAGCTTCGCCTCAAAGAAGCTTGTGGTGATCCCGGCGAGTCGTCGTGTCAGACCTCGTGCCTCGAGGGACATTCTCTCATCCTTTCTTCCTGGCTCCTCCGGTGGTATCGACCCCTCCTGGGGGTCTCGCCGCGCGAAATCAAAAAGCCGATCTCCGCCCTCTCGGGGCTTGATATCGGCCTACTCTGCCCTTGGCCTCCCGTTTCGGGCTGCCCCGGGCCTCATCTGCCTTCCGGCCTTGCGTGTTGTGAATGAACGCTATTTCATGAAAGAGGGATTGTCAAGTCTCTCCAAGAGAGAGGCTGCTGCTCTCGGGATTCATGCAAATTTCCCTTCGAGGTTTTCGCTGAGAATAAAGATGATGACCCGCTCGCCGGTCCTGGTGCTGAGGTCCGCGTGCATGCTGAGCACGGGCACGCCGGTGATCTCCCGGACGTTTTTCTCCAACCACTCCCGGCCGCTCTCCAGGAGCTTTGTGCGGACCTGCTTGAGAAGCTCTATCTCTCCGCTCTTGACCAACTGCACTTCCGCCGGGGTCAAGACCCCTTTGAGCCGGACGATGAGCATGTCCCGAACCAGGTCGGTCTTCACATCGGCGGGCCCCCGCCCCTTGTACTCCCGCTCAAATCTGACGACCGCCTTGCTGATCTCCGCCTCTATCTGCCCTTTGGTCCACTTAGCCATGTGGAGGTGCCTCCAGCATCACGCAGGCGCCGGGAGCGCGCTCGAGTCATGCCTCCCCGAGGTAGGCGCGGCGGACGTCGGGGTTATCCCGAAGCTCGGCAGCCGAGCCCGCGAGCGCGATCGAGCCGGTTTCCAGCACGTAGCCGCGGTGGGCGATGGCAAGGGCCATTGCCGCGTTCTGCTCCACCAGGAGGATCGTGGTCCCCTGACTGTTGATTGACCGGATCGTCTCGAAGATCTGCTCCACCAGGACAGGGGCCAGCCCCATTGAGGGCTCATCGAGGAGGAGTATGCGGGGGGCGGCCATCAGAGCCCGGCCGATCGCCAGCATCTGCTGCTCGCCCCCCGACAGCGTCCCCCCGACCTGGGAGCGGCGCTCCTTGAGGCGAGGGAAGAGGGCAAAGACCCTGTCGAGGTCCTGACCGATCCCGCCGTCGGCCCGCGCGTAGGCTCCCATTTCGAGATTCTCGAGGACGGTCAGGCGGTTGAAGATCCGCCGCCCCTCGGGCGCGTGGGCGATTCCCCGAAGAACGATCTCGTGGGGAGGGACTCCGCGGAGCCTCTCTCCCTCCAGCCTGATCTCACCGCTGCGCGCCGGGAGGAGCCCGGAAAGGGCCCTCAGCGTGGTGGTCTTTCCCGCGCCGTTAGGTCCGAGGAGGGCGACGATCTCGCCCTTACCGACGCTGAGCGTCACGCCTTTGAGGGCGTGGATCTCCCCGTAATAGACGTGGAGGTTTTCGACTTCAAGCATGTTCGGCCTCAGCCGCTCTCCCCCACCTCTGTCTTCCGAGGTACGCCTCGATGACCCGCGGGTCCTTCTGCACATCGCCGGGTTTCCCCTCGGCGATCTTCTCGCCGTAATCCAGCACCGTGACCCGGTCAGAGACCTCCATCACTACCCTCATGTTGTGCTCGATCAGGAGGATCGTGAGGCCGTAGTCAGCGATGAGCCGGCGGAGGAGGGCCATGAGGTCCCGGGCCTCGCTCTGGGTCATTCCTGCTGTCGGCTCGTCGAGGAGGAGAAGCGTCGGGGCCGACGCCAGGGCCCGCCCAACCTCTAGCCGCCTCTGGTCGCCGTAGGGGAGGTTCCGGGCCAGCTCGTTCGCCTTACCCCTGAGGCCCACGACGCCGAGGAGATCGGCAGCGCGCTCCCAGAGCCCGGTCTCCTCTTGGCGAAACCGCCGTCCGCGGGAGAGCACGTCCCAGAGCCCGAGCCTGACCCGGCTGTGCATCCCCACCAGCACGTTCTCCATGGCGGTCATGTTGGCGAAGAGGCGGATGTTTTGAAAGGTGCGGCAGATCCCGAGGGCCGTGATCTGATCGGGCCTGAGCCCCAGGAGAGATCCGCCTCGAAAGAGGACTTCTCCAGCCTCGGACGCATAGATCCCTGTGAGGACGTTGAAGAGCGTGGTCTTCCCCGCGCCGTTGGGGCCGATGATCGAGGCGATCTGCCCTTCGGGAAGCTCGAAGTCAACCCGGCTCAGAGCGGTGAGCCCGCCGAACCGTTTGGTGACCTGGCTGACTTCCAGAAGCGCGGCCATTTACTTCTCTCCCAGCTCCCGCGTGCGCCGCCGGCTCGGAATGATCCCCTGGGGGCGGAGAATCACCATGATGACGAGAATCGCCCCGAAGATCATCCGCTCGTACTTGGCAGGTTCGAGCTGGGTGGGGAGGTCGGCCAGATTGTAGCCGAGGATCGTGACTCCGGCGTTGCGCAATTCGTTGAGCCACAGGGACAAACCTTTGAGCACCTGAAGGTTCAGCACAGTGACAACCGTGGCCCCCAGGATGGCCCCGGGGATCGACCCCATCCCGCCGAGGATCACCATCGCCAGAACCCCGATGGATTCCAGGAAGGTGAACGACTCGGGGTTGATGAAGACCTGCTTGGCCGAGAAGACGACCCCCATGACCCCGGCGAAAGACGCGCCGCAGGCGAAGGCCATGAGCTTCATCCGGACGAGCGGGACCCCCATCGCCTGGGCCGCCACCTCGTCCTCCCTGATCGCCTCCCAGGCCCGGCCTACGTGGGAGTTCTCCAGCCTGCGGTTGACTAGGATCACCACGCCCACGATCAGCAGCACCAGGAAGTAGAGGTAGAGCGGGTAGAGGGCGGAGGGCGCAGCGTCGATCCCCATCGCGTTCAGGATCGGCTGGAAGAAGAGCGGCGGGCGCTGGATCGGCGTGATTCCCTTCGGGCCGTTCGTGAAGTTGATCGGCTTGTCGAGGTTGTTGGCCAGGACGCGGATCACCTCGCCGAATCCGAGGGTGACGATGGCCAGGTAGTCGCCGCGGAGGCGCAGGACGGGAAGCCCCAGGAGAATTCCCGTGACCGCGCCGACCATGACGCCCCCGAGCAGGAAGAGGAAGAACCACTCGGGCGCCAGCGGGAACTGGAGCACCGCCTCCGGGATGAACTTGTTGGCCTGGGGGGAGCCGAAGATCGCCCACGTGTAGGCCCCCACCGCGAAGAAGGCTACGTAGCCCAGGTCCAGCAGGCCCGCCAGGCCCACGACGATGTTGAGGCCGAGCGCCAGCGCGACGAAGATGCCGACCTGGATCGCCACTTCGAGGTAGTAGCCGTTGATCGTCCCGAGAACCGGCATGAGGAAGCCCAGCGTGAGGGCTCCGAGGATAGCCTTGAGCCACGGCGTGATGCGACAGAAGTAGAGGAGGAGGATCGAGGCCTGGAAGAGCAGGAAAGCCATGATGGAACGGGGGAAGTGCGCGACGGCGTAGCCTGAGAGCGCGATCACACCCATCGCCGTGA
>CAZXPE010000044.1:0-570 GCA_964642915.1 uncultured bacterium
TGGTGTGCTCGGCCACGGCGATGGTGTTGGCTCCGGGGGTGTTCATCACGATCACTCCCCGCTGGCTCGCGGCCTCCACGTCGATGTTGTCCACTCCGGCTCCCGCCCGGGCCACGACTATGAGGTTTTTCCCGGCATCGAGAAGCTCGGCGGTGACCCTGGTGGCGCTCCTCACAACGAGGCCGTGGCAGTCTGCGATCCTGTCCCGAAGCTCATCGGCGGGCAGCGTCGGGACGGAAACGACGTCGAGGCCCTCTCCCCGAAGGGCTTCGACCCCTGCCGGGTGCAGGTTGTCAGTGACCAGAACTTTTTTCAAGGCTTCTCCGCCAGCACTTTCTGAGCGGCGGCTACCGAGGCGCCCCAATCCACGGGATGGCCCAGCCCGGCCAGCACCTGTTCCAGAGCCGACAGCGCCACGATCACGTCAAAGTCTCCCACGTACCCCATGTGGCCCAGACGGAAGATCTTCCCCTTCATCTCTCCCTGGCCGCCCGCGATGGTGATGTTGTGTGACTTGGCGTAGGCCGCCAGCACCGCCTCGCTATCTATCCCTTTTGGCGGCAATACAGC
>CAZXPE010000044.1:580-12440 GCA_964642915.1 uncultured bacterium
AGCCCGAGAGCCTCAACCCCAGCCCGGCAGGCGCGGGCCAGCCGCTCATGTCTCCTGAAGACGTTCTGGATCCCCTCGGCCTCCAGCATCGTCAGCGCCTCTCGGAGCCCCACCACGATGGAGACAGCAGGCGTGAAGCGGACTTCGTTCTTCTCCACAACTTTCCGCTCCGCCGCCAGGTTGAAGTAATACCTGGGGAGCGTGGAGCGCTTGACGGCGGCCCACGCCTTGTCCGAGAGGGTGCAGAAGGCGAGCCCCGGGGGGAGCATGAGCCCCTTCTGAGAGCCAGCCACCACGAGGTCCACCCCCCAGGCGTCCATGGCAAGATCGGCCACCCCGAGACTCGACACCGCGTCCACCACCAGGATGGCATCGCTCTCCCGGGTTGCCTCAGCGTAGCCCCGGACGTCGTGAAGGACGCCGGTGGAGGTCTCGCTGTGCTGGCATAAAACCGCGCGGATCTCCCGGTCCTTCCTGAGCGCCTCGGCGACCCGCTCGGGCTGGACTGTCTGGCCGAACGGCGCCTGGAGATCGACCACCTGAACCCCGTAGGCTTTGCAGATCTCCTCCCAGCGGTCGCCGAACTTTCCCGCGCGGACGACGAGAGCCTTGTCCCCGGCGGAGAGCGTGTTGGTCACCGCGGTTTCCATTCCTCCGGTCCCCGAGGCGGCGAAGAGGATCGTTTCCTGGGTGGTCTGAACGAGCCGCTTGAGTTTTGCGCGGACGTCGGCGAAGAGCGCCTCGTACTCGGGAGTGCGATGGTGGATGATCGGTTTCGCCATCGCCAGAAGCACCTGCGGCGGAACCGTCGTGGGCCCCGGGGCCATGAGGTAGTACTTTTTCATTTGCTCTCCTCCCTACCGAAACGACATGAAGATCATTACACGACACCGCACTATAGCCCTCTCAGTGAAAGGGTGTCAAGCCACCGCAGAGAAGACTGATCGGAGCCGGACTACGTGAAGCTATAAGGGTGGCGGAAGACTCCACGCTCGGTCACGATGGCGCTGATCAGCTCCGCCGGTGTCACGTCGAAGGCCGGGTTGAAGACGGGGGAAGAGTCAGGAGCGATCGTTCTCCCTCCGACCCTTCTGACTTCTTCAGCCCCGCGCTCCTCGATCGGGATCTCAGCGCCCGAAGCGATGGCCGGATCAATCGTCGAAAACGGGGCGGCAATATAGAAGGGGACCCTGTGGTGCTTTGCCAGGACTGCGAGGCCATAGGTGCCGATCTTGTTGGCCGTATCGCCGTTGGCGGCGATCCTGTCGGCCCCTGTCACCACGAGGTCCACCTGACTCCTCGCCATCAGAGAGGCCGCGGCAACGTCAGAGATCAGCCGGTGGGGAATCCCCTCCTTGACGCACTCCCACGCCGTGAGCCTGGCGCCTTGGAGGACAGGGCGCGTCTCGTCCACCCAGAGAAGCTCGACCTTGCCTTGAGCGTGGGCGGCCCTCACGACACCGAGGGCGGTTCCGTAGCCGGCTGTGGCGAGCGCCCCCGCGTTGCAGTGGGTCAGGATACGGGCGCCCTGGGGGACCAGCTCAGCTCCGTGAGCGCCCATGGCGCGGTTGGCAGCCACGTCCTCGTCCAGAATAGCCTGGGCCTCTTCAAGGAGCCTCTCCCGGAGCCGTTCAAGAGGAAGGGCGCGGTGGGCGAGGGCGCAGCGCTTCATCCGATCGAGAGCCCAGAAGAGGTTCACGGCTGTCGGCCGGGTTGCTCCAAGCCCTTTGATGGCGGTCTCGATCTCAGCAAGGAAGACGTCGAAGCTCCCGGCGCGGCTCTCCTGGGCGGCCAGCGCCACGCCGAAGGCGGCAGTAACGCCTATCGCCGGCGCCCCCCTCACAACCAGCGAGCGGATGGCGTCGGCCACGTCCTGCCAGCGCCGGTATTCGAGATAGACTTCCTCGCTGGGAAGGCGAGTCTGATCGAGAAGGAACAGCCGGCCCGTGTCCCAGCGGACCGGCGCGATCATCCGGGAAGGGGCGCCGTCAGCTCGGCTCGGCCGTGCCACCGGTCTCTTTCAACTCCTCGGCGGTGAGCCGCTGGTACATCTCCAGTGTCGCCCGAATCCCTTCGGCGATCTGCCGGCGCATGCGCTTGAGTGAGAGCAAATCGTGTTTGATCTTGGCCTCCTCGGCCCGCGCCTCCTCCAGGAGCTTGTCCGCCTGAAGCTCGGCCTCGCGCATCGTGAGCTGGGCCTCGCGCCTGGCGTTCTCCTTCATCTCCTCAGCCACCCGCTGGGTCGTCACCAGAGTCTCCTGGAGGAGCTTCTCCCGCTCTTCCACGCCTTTGAGCCGCTCCTCCAGCGCGTTAAGCTGCTCCTTCAGGAGCATATTCTCCTTGACGACCTTCTCGTAGTCGTCGGCCACGTCGTCCAGGAACGCGTCCACCTCCTGCACGTCGAAGCCCCGGAAGAGCTTCAGCGTGAACTGCTGCTTGCGGATATCCATGGGCGTGATGCGCATCGGGCCTTCACCTCCTCGGGGGCGAATCTCTCAGAACAGCGACGGCAGGATCACCCGCTGGACAAATTGAATGATGAGGATCACGACCAGGGGTGAGAAATCGATCCCGGTCTGGTACCGACCGAGCATCCGGCGGATCGGATCGAGTACCGGTTCGGTCACGCGGCGGAGGAACTGGACAATGGGGTTGTACGGGCTCGGGTTCACCCACGAGACGAGCGCCGCGGCGATGATGACCCACATGTAGAGATCGAGCAGCCAGCTCACGAAGTTGACCAGTCTGAACGCTATCATCTCTCCCCCGTTCTATCCCTTCAAGTCCCCTGCCCCAGCTCGCGAGAGCGGAGCGTGGCCCTCTCAACTGCGTTGATCATGGCGCGGCGGAGTCCTCCCTCTTCGAGGGCTGATATCCCCGCGATCGTCGTCCCGCCCGGCGAGCTGACCATGTCCTTCAACTGGCCCGGATGGATTCCCGTTTCAAGCAGAAGCTTTGCCGCGCCGAGGACGGTCTGAGACGCGAGAGACGTGGCGGTGAGACGGTCGAGCCCCATCTTGACCCCTCCGTCTGCCAGCGCCTCGACCACGATGGCGATGTAGGCGGGGCCAGAGCCGGAGAGCCCGGTGACCGCGTCCATGAGCTTCTCCGCCAGGACCACGACCTTCCCGACAGCGGCGAAGATCTCCTCGGCCGTTTCCAGATCGCCGGCCTCCAGCCCCGAGGCGCGTGCGATGGCAGTGGCCCCCTCGAGCACCAGCGCCCCGGTGTTAGGCATGACGCGGATCACCCTGACCCCTTTGGGGAGGCGTGAGCGCAGCTCAGCAGTCGAGACCCCCGCGGCGATAGAGATGATGAGCTTCTTCGGGGTGACGGCGGGGCTGATCTCCTCGAGGACGTCGGCTATGACCTGAGGCTTCACGGCAAGCACCACGACGTCCGCCCGCTTGACCAGTGTTGCGTTGTCCGGGAGGGCTTGGATCCTGTAGAGCTTCTCGATCTGCTCGATCCGCTCAGGGAGCGCGTCGGCGGCGAAGAGCATTGAGGGAGAGACGGCGCCGGTCTTGAGAAGTCCCTTTATCAGGGCCTCCCCCATGTTTCCCGCTCCCAGAAAACCGATCTTCTTTCCCTTGACGCTCATCACCGTTCTCCGAAGATCGCCGTGCCCACTCTCACCATGGTGGCGCCTTCCTCGATCGCGATCTCGAAGTCCCCGCTCATCCCCATCGAGAGATGCTCCATCTCCACTCCCGCGATCCCCCACCCTGCCGCCGCGTCCCTAAGCTCGCGAAGCTGGCGGAACCAGCGCCGCGAACCTTCGGCATCGCCGGCCCACGGCGGAATCGCCATGAGCCCCCGCGCTCTGATCCCTTCCAGCGGAGCTATCTGCTCGAGCAGCGCCTTCAGTTCAGCCGGGGCCACCCCGCCCTTGGCCTTTTCTCCACCGATGTTCACCTGGACCAGGACGTCAACGACCTTCCCAGCAGCCTCAGCGTGCCTGTGAAGCTCCTCGGCCAGGGCCAGCCGGTCCAGTGAGTGAATCAGGTCAAAGAGGCAGACAGCCTCTCTGGCCTTGTTACTCTGAAGCCTCCCCACCAGATGCCACGGGACCGGACGACCAAGCGCCTCTATCTTCGCCCTCGCCTCCTGGACCCGATTCTCACCGAGGGCCGGAATGCCTGCGGCTATCGCCTCGCTGATTCGCTCGACATCCACCGTCTTGGAAACCCCGACCAGCAGGATTCCCTCTGATCTCCTGCCGGCGCGGGCCGCGGCCAGCGCGATTCGCTCCCGCACCGCCGCAAGATTCGCCGCCACGTCCACCTGCATGGCCCGGTCACGCGCAAGCGATTGTAACAGCCATCCCCTTGGTTCTCAAGGCAAAACTCCCCGCCACACCCGGGCCGAAACCTCATCTGATCAAAAAGGGGCGCGGTCGGGAGACGGAAGTCATAGCCAGTCGATCGTGACGAGATGCTCCACAAGGCGGAACTCGGGATCTCCGGTGACGATCGCGGCGCCTTCTCTGAGGGCCGTGGCCACGGCGAAGGCATCGGCGTAGGCCATCGGATAGTCGGCTTTGATCTTCGCCGCTTCAAGGGCAAGGCTTTGATCGCACGGATAGATCTGAAGCGGAAGAGTCTCGATCTGGCGGATAATGCCCTGGGCAAAGGGGTGGCCGTGTTGCCTGGCGAGCCTGTAGTACACCTCTCCCAAGTTGATGACGCTCAGGATAAGCGGGGTCTTCCGGCGCTGAGCCTGGATGAGAAGCGCTTCTACTCGGCCCGCGCCAGCCTCATCTTGAACCCAGGCGAGGACGGCGAAGGAATCGAGCAAACTTCTTTTCCTCACGCTCCATCTCCTCTTTCCGATCCTCCAGCAGCGCTTTTGTCAGGGAGGGCCCGCCTTTGACGATTCCCCTAAGGGCCCTAATCGGATCGTCCGGGAGCGGGAAAAGGATGGCTTCCTTTCCCTCTATCCGCACATGGAGTTTCGTCCCCGGCTTTATCCCCAGGGCTCGCCGGACCTCCTTTGGGATCACCACCTGTCCTTTTGCCAGTGTTCTCACCACAGGCATCTCCGTTCACCCCTTTCACTGCACGTTTAACGAGTTGTGCATAAGTTTAACCGCAGGCGCCCCCGGTCGTCAACGCGGAGACTCTTCCTCTATTCGTGGCGGAAAAGGCCGAGAAGAGTTATTGAGTGAGGCGGCTCGAGTTGATGACCAGATAATACACGCAGCGCCCCCGGCCGGCGTTCACAAACTCGTGCTCCACAGCGGCGTCAAAGTAGAGGGCGTCCCCTTCTCGGAGCAGGTGCTCCTCCCCGTCCAGAACGGCCTTGAGTGCGCCCTGAGCCACGACCAGGTACTCCTCGACGGCCTTCCTGTGAGGCGGGAATACTCCTGAGCTTTGCCCTGGCGGAATGAGATTCGTAAGAAACTCGACGCCTTTGGTCGGGAACGCCGGCGAGAGAAGATGGCGCTCGAAGCCGGTCCTGGGGTCGCGGAAGACTTTGCGCTCGCGCTTCGGGATGACGATCACCTCGCACCGCTCAGCGAGCCCAAGGAGCTGAGAGAGAGCGACATTCAGCGCCTCGGCGATCCGGCAGGCCACGGCCACGGTGGGGTTCCGCTCGTCCCGCTCGATCTTGGAGAGCATGGCCCGGCTCACCCCTGAGATGCGGGCGAGCCGCTCGAGTGTCAGCCCCTTTGCCAGCCGTTCCGCTCGAAGCCTGGCGCCTATGGCCGCTCCCGAAGCTCTCCGATGGGAGATTTTGCCCTTGACCCGGTCCACTGCCCGCGCTATCCTTCCGTATCTCCTTTAGGAGAATCCACTCTACTCGAATTCTGACTCCGCCGCAACCGGAGGGTTGAGATGCAATGGACCCCCGAAGAGATTCAACGTGTCGGATATCAGGTCATCGACCTGATCGCCGGGCACCTCAGCACCGTGGCGGACGGGCCAGTATTTCGTCCGGTCCCCAAAAGCTTGGCGGAGCGATTCCTCTCTGCGCCGGCGCCGACCGGCGGAATGGACCCCGACCGTATCCTGGCGGAGTTCCGTGAGACGGTGCTCCCGTATCCCTTCGGGAGCGGGCATCCCCGGTTTTGGGGGTGGGTGAACTCCCCTCCTGTGGTGATGGGCATCCTGGCCGAAGCCCTCGCGGCGGCGATGAACCCTAGCTGCGCTGGTGGCAACCACGCCGCCATCTACGTTGAGCGCCAGGTGCTGAACTGGTTTAAGGAGATGCTGAGTTTCCCTCAAGAGAGCATGGGCCTCCTGGTGAGCGGAGGATCGATGGCCAATCTGACGGCCCTTGCCGTGGCCCGCCACGCGAAGGCAGGCTTTGACGTGCGGCGCCGGGGCCTACAGGGGGGAGATCGAACGCTCGTGCTCTATCTCTCGGAAGAGGGACACAGCTCTCTGCGCAAGGCGGCAGAGCTCATGGGGATCGGCGGCGAGAACATTCGCATGGTGGCAGTGGATGACCACCTGCGCATGAGCGCTGACGATCTCGCCGCTCGGATCGCCGCTGATCTGGCCACTGGCTACCGGCCCTTCGCGGTCGGAGCGAGCGCGGGAACAGTCAACACTGGAGCCATCGATCCGTTGAGGGAGATCGCGGATATGTGTCGCCGCTACGACCTCTGGTTTCACGTCGATGGCGCCTATGGCGCACCCGCGATCCTGGCGGAGCAGTGCCGGGAGGAGCTGACGGCTCTCGCCCTGGCAGACAGCGTGGCATTGGACCCGCATAAGTGGTTGAGCATTCCGATCGAGGCCGGCCTGGTGCTCGTGAAAGACGCCAAGGCGATGCGGGATACCTTCAGCCTGGTGCCCCCGTATCTGCGCACCGACGGCAGCCTGACGGGCGTGGGAGGCTTGCCGTGGTTCAGCGAGTATGGCTTCCAACAGACCAGAGGGTTTCGGGCGCTCAAGGTCTGGATGGCGCTCAAGCATTACGGGTTCGAAGGATATGCGCGGATGATCGAAAAGCAGATCGAGCTTGCGCGCTACTTGCACAGTCGGGTCGCAGCGGCGCCGGACCTGGAAGTCATGGCGCCCCCGGGGTTCAGCATCGTCTGCTTCCGCTATGCGCCGGCGGCCCTGCGCAGGGACGCAGCGCGGCTGGATGCCGTCAATAAGGCGTTGCTGGAGCGCATCCAGCTCAGCGGCCGGGCGTTCCTCTCCAGTACGGTGCTCCGGGGAGCGTTTGTGTTACGGGCGTGCATTGTCAACTACCGGACGCAGCGGGCGGATCTGGATCTCCTGGTCGATCTCGCACGACAGGAGGGCGGAGCGTTACTACGAGAAATGAATATCTAGCGGAGCCTGTTTGATGCGGATCGCTGTTATCGGAGCCGGGGGGGTCGGGGCGTTCTATGGCGTTCGGCTCCTGAGAGCCGGAGAGGACGTGGTGTTTCTCGCACGGGGCTCTCACCTTGACGCTCTCCGGACGCGAGGGCTCACGCTGAAAACCGCTGCCGGGGAATCCACTCTGTCGGTAACTGCCGTTGCTGACCCGACGGCAGCCGACCAGGTGGACTTGGTCTTCTTCTGTGTGAAGTCGTACGATACTTCTGTCGCCGCTCGTTCCTTGCCGCCTCTGATGGGGCCTGGCACGGTTGTCCTGACACTTCAGAACGGGGTCGATCATGTCGAGATGATCGCCGACGTCGTGGGCACCGGCAGGGTTATGGCGGGCGCCGTGCAAAAACTCGCCGTCCAGCTCGCCGCGCCGGGAGTGATCGTTCACTCAGGCGGGGAGGGAAAGATCGTCTTCGGCGAGCCGGCAGGCGGCGTGACGCCTCGCGTCGAGCTGGTGGCCGAGCTATTCCGGCGGTCCGGCATCCCCCATGAGGTCTCTTCTGAGATGCCGAGAGTGCTCTGGGAGAAGCTCCTCTTCATCGCCGGCGTGGGAGGCGTCACGGCGCTTGCGCGCTCGGGGATCGGCCCACTCATGGCGAATCCCGAGGGGCGGGCCCTGCTCGCCGCATCGTGCGCTGAGATTGTCACCATCGCCAAGGCTGAAGGCGTGGACCTCGGGAGCGATGCGGTGGATCGGATGCTGGCTTTCGCAGGAACGTTCCCCCCCGACTGGAGATCATCCATGGCGCGAGATCTTGAAGCCGGACGCCGCCTCGAAGTCGAGGCCCTGAGTAGCGCCGTCGTGAGGCGGGCCCGGAAGCACGGCCTCCCCGCTCCGGTCAACCAGGCCGTCTACGCCTCCCTCGCCATCCACCAGCCAGGAGGAAACTGATGAGGCCGATCCTGATCCTTCAGCACCACGACATAGAGAAGCCTGGAGTCTTCGCCGAGATGATGGCTGAGCGCGGTCTCGCCACCCAAACGGTCCGCCCTGATCTGGGCCAACCCCTCCCCTCGGACACGCAGGCGTTCGCTGGAGTGATCGCCATGGGGGGCCCGATGGGCGTCTATGAGGAGGAGCGCTACCCGTGGCTCCGCGAAGAGGACCGGCTGCTGAAAACCGCGATTGCCCGCGATCTCCCCACGCTCGGCATCTGCCTCGGCTCCCAGCTCATCGCCAAAGCTGCGGGGGCCCGCGTCGCTCCGGGGCCTGAGAAAGAGATCGGGTGGTATCCTCTGACGCTCAGCCGTGATGGGCAAACCGATCAGCTCTTTTCTGGATTCCCGGGGACCTTCGAGGCGTTCGAGTGGCACGGCGACATCTTCGACCTTCCTAACGGGGCCGCGAGCCTCGCAAGCTCGGCGCGCTACGCCCACCAGGCCTTCCGCGTCGGCCGCCGGGTTTATGGCCTCCTGTTTCACCTCGAGGTCACGGCGCCGATGGTTCGGACCATGGCCGACACCTTCCGGGACGAGGTCGCAGCCCTCGGCGATCCATCGCGCATAAGCGCGATCCTCACTGATCTCGACAGCCGGGCCTCCACTCTGAACGGACTCGCCCGCGGCCTCTTCAGCGGCTTCCTCTCCCTCCTCTAGGCGATCCTCACATCAGAGAGCAGCGTTTCCGAACTCCTTAGATAGCTGCTCGGCTCGCTCCACGTACTTCGGAACTTTCAGAGCCCTGAACACCTCGCACGCTTCTTTAAGGTGGATCGTTGCCGCCTCGCGGTTTCCCTGAGCGCGGGCGATCTCGGCCAGGGCCAACTGGGTCCGTCCCACCTCGAAGCGCGCCTGGATGGAGGAGAAGGTCTGAAGGGCTTCAGTAAAATGAATCTCAGCCTCTGAGAGGGCGCCTCCAGCGAGGGCGACCCGCCCCAGCGCCCGCTGGGCCCACCCGACCGCGTACCAGTACCTGGCCTCTCTGGTGATGTCCAGCCCCTGGATCACCAGCTCTCCCGCCTTCGCGAGGTCGCCCTTCAGGAGCCAGGCCTCGCCCAAAAAGGTCGTGAACAAACCGTGGAGCGTTCTGATCTGAAAGTTACGCGTTTGCGGGACCGCCTTCTCCAGCAGCGGGAACGCATCGTCCGGATCTCCATTCTCCAGATAGGCGAGGCTCAACATCCCCATAGCCGTCGCTGCGCTGACCGCATCCGGCGCGCCCTCGACACCGCGCTTGCACTCATCGACCCCGGCCCCCCATTCGCCTGTCAGCGTGCGCACAAATCCGGTGGTCCAGGACACGTAACTCCGGAGCCGCGGGGCCCAGGTCTCGTCGGCAATGGCGCCGGCCCGAGCGAGGGCCTCCAGCGCTCCCTCGAATTTCCCGAGGTAACAACAGATCAGCCCCATGAGCCAATGGGCCTGACCCAGCCACCACTGCTCCCGGGTCCGTTCGAGCAGGTCGATGGCCTGCTGGCCGTGTTCTTCCCCCTGAACGGGTCGTGACCAGAAACCCTCCAGGGCCAGCAGATAATGGGCCTTCCCCATGGCCGCTTCATCACCGCATTTCACCGCTGCCTCCAGGGCGCGCTCCGCGCTCTGGGAAGACCGATCGCGATCCCCGAGATAACTATAGATGTTGCCGAGCAGGAAATAATACCGACCGGCCATCCGGGGGTTTTGAAGTCGCTCTACTCGCTCCTGCTGCTTCAGGAGGAGTGGAAGCGCCTCCCTCGCGCGACCCAAATAAAAGAGGCAGCGGCCCTGTCGCACGATCACATCCAGAAAACGGGAGTCCCGCTCCCCGGCCGGCAGCCGCTCCACGTGAACCATGGCCTCCTGAAGAGCCGTAAATGCATCCCCAAGGGCGTAGCTTCTGGCCGCCTTGTCGGCAAAGCGGGTCAAATAGCTGACGGCCTTGTCTGTCTCTTCAGTTTTTGAGTAGTGGTGAGCCAGGCGGTCATAAACCTCCTCAAGATGTTCTGCATAGAGCGCCTCAAGGGCCTGGCCTGCCGCCGCATGGAGGGCCTGGCGTCGCGGGGCCAGGAGGCCCTCGTAGGCCACCTCGCGGATCCTGTCGTGGGTGAAGTCGAAGCTCTCTCCCACCCCGTGCAGGACCCGCCTCCGCACCAGCTCCTCCATCCCCTCGGCGGTCTCGCTCTCGCCAAGCCCCGAGGCGCGGTGGAGGAGCGTGAAGTCGAACTCGCGCCCGATGACGGCCGCCACAGCCGCCAGCGCTCGGCCCCGGTCGCCCAACCGTTCCAGGCGTCCCGCGATAACCTCCCTGACTCGCTGAGGCAGCGGCAGCCGGCTCGGCGCCTGTGGCGCCGTTCCCTCCTGGAGGGCCTGCATCATCTCCACCACCATGAATGGATTCCCCTCGCTTGCTTTCCAGACCTGCTCTCCCATCCGCGCCAGAGCCGACTTCTCGCTGCCCCCTCGAGCCAGCTCCCTCACCAGGGTCACCGTGTCAGGTTGCGAGAGCGGTGGCAGAGTAAGAGAGACGAGTCGCCGCTCGCGGTCGAGATCCTGGAGGACGCGGCGTAGAAGTGGAGCGCCCACCATCTCCTCCTCCCTCGCTGTGGCCACCAGCAACACGGATCCGGCCGGGACCCGGCGCCCCAGAAATGACAGGAGCCTGAGACTCATCTCGTCGGCCCAGTGCAGATCCTCGAGCACCAGCACGAGCGGCTGAGTGGAGGCGAGGTGACCCACGAGCTGGGTCACGGCATCGAAGAGCCTGAGAGAATTCTCGGGGGCAGGTGAGAGGTCGAGTCCCGGCTCCCCCAATTCTGGAAAGAGCCGGGCCAGCTCAGCCCGCCAGACAGGGCTGAGACCTCTCAGCATCTCCACATCCAAAACCACCTGTCCGGCGCGGAGAGCGTCCACCCAGGGACCGAAGGGGAGGATCTGTTCGGTCTCCGAGGAGCGGCCCGTCAGGACCTGGCCGCCCCGCTGGAGAGCGTCCGCTCCTATCTCCTCGACCAGTCGGCTCTTGCCGATGCCCGCCTCGCCCAGGACCGCCACGATCTGCCCGCGCCCGCGCCACGCCTCGTCGAGCGCCTGGCTCAGCCGGGCCAGCTCAGGCTCCCGTCCGATCAGCGGCGATTCGCGGGTGGGAGCGGCGGGACGAGACCGCACAGCCCCATTCCGTTGCCGATGCGCCGGGGAAATGGGCAGGGCCTCGGTCTTCGCCGCTCTGGTTGGCGGCCTCTTGAGGATCTCCTCGTAGAGCTGTCTGGTCTCGCTTTCCGGCTGGGCCCCCAGCTCCCGCTGGAGCACGCTGACGCAGAGCTGGTACTGCTTGAGCGCCGCGCCTCGCCGCCCTTGCCGGGCATAGAGGCGCATGAGAGCGCGATGCGCGGCCTCTTGCAACGGATCGAGCGCCAGCAGCCTCACGGCGGTCTGAATCGCCCTCTCGGTCTCTCCCGCCTTGCTCTGGTGGGCGAGAAGCTTTGCCAGGGCCTCAAGGGCCAGCTCGCGCAGCCTCTCGCGCTCGGCTTCGAGCATGCGCTCGCGCAGGCCGTCGCCCTGCAGCACCACGAAGGCCACCAGTCCGTGGATGGCCAGGCCCAGCCCCCAGCCCCACA
>CAZXPE010000044.1:12450-14040 GCA_964642915.1 uncultured bacterium
GAGGAGGACTCCCTGGTAGAGCGCGGCGGCCTGCTCCAGAGCTTCCGGCGTCCCCTCGGCAGCGAGCCGCTCGAAGGCCGCCACATCCACCTCCACGGCGATAGGGCTCAGGGCGAGGGTCTCGCCGTCGATCAGAAGGCCAGGGGGTGTTTTGGAGCAAAGGGCCTTCCGCAAAGTATGGACGGCTTGACGAAGGCTGCTCCGCGCCTGCTCCTCCCCCGTGTCCCCCCACAGAAGGGCGGCCAGCTTCCCCCGCGGATGGGTCTGCCCCGGCCTCTGGGCAAGATAGGCGAGGAGCGCCTGGGCCTTCTTTGTGGGGAAGGTCAAAGCCGGCCCAGAGGCCGGCCGGCACTGAAAGCCACCGAGTAGTGTGAGACTGAAACGCGCCATGATTCCGTGCTCCAGCTATGTGGTCCCCGACTATAGCACCCCGTCCCCTCCAGGGCCAAACGGCTTGCCGGTCATTTTTAACGCATTTTTAACGCTCTCCATAACGAAGTTGTAACGCCCCGCGAGTTAAAAATGCGCCCGAGAGCGCCCGTTCCGGGCGGCTACCGGCAGGCGGGGAGAGCCTGATGAAGCGAAATACAGAGAAGAAGGGGCCAGCCATGAGAGCAGAGTCTTTGACTGCCACTGCCACCCCCCTGACCTTCATCGTCCGGCTCTTCACGGACGAAGCGGGCCGAGTGATGGGCATCGTCGAGAGGGTCAGGACAGGGGAGAAACAGCGCTTTGAGGGAGTCGAAGCGATCGGCCCCATCATCGCGCGAATGACAAAGGAGGAAAACGACAATGCGAAGCGTTAACCTGAGTCCAAAGATGATTGCCCTTTCAGGAGGAACCAGGCGCAACCTGCTTCATCGGTTTGCCGTCGGCCTACTGGTCGTACTTGCCTTGGGCGCGCTGGCCGCGCCCGCGGCCCAGGCCGCCTCGCTCGTCGTCAACACGCTGGACGACGAGCTGAACAACGACGGCGACTGCTCGCTGCGCGAGGCCATCACCGCCGCCAACACCAACACGGCGGTGGACGCCTGCCCGGCGGGGAGTGGCTTCGAGAGCGACACCATTACCTTCAGCGCCAGCGGCACGATCGTGCTCGGCTCTATGCTGCCCAACATTGCCGACCCGGCGGGCCTGACCATCGACGGCGCTGGCCAGACCGTGACGATCAGCGGGAATAACACCGTGAAGGTGATGGTGATAAACACGTGTGCGACGCTCGACCTGAAAACCATCACCATTGCTGACGGGTATTCCACGGTCGGCGGTGGGGGCGGCATCAACAACAATGGTCTCCTCACCGTCACCGACAGCACCTTCTCTGGCAATCACCCAGAAGCCATTGAATCTGGGGGGTCGGTTAGTACCCCCGGGGGGGTGAATATCACCAACAGCACCTTCTCCGGCAACAGTCGCGGCGTAAGTGTTCACTTTGACACGGCGCGTATCGTGAACAGCACCTTCTCCAACAACGGAAGAAGCGGCCGTGGGGCAGCGATCGCCAACGACCGCGGCACGGTAACGATCGCCAACAGCACCTTCACCGCTAACACCGGGCAGAAATACGGCGCGATAGACACCTGGTTAGGC
>CAZXPE010000045.1:0-13876 GCA_964642915.1 uncultured bacterium
CGGGCGTCATGAAGCTGGCCGCCGACGGGATCAAGCGCCTCTCGCTGGAGCTGGGCGGGAAGTCGGCCAGCATCGTCTTCGCCGACGCCGACCTGAATGTCTGCGTCGAGTCCTCCATCTTCGCCGTGTACGACAACGCCGGGCAGGACTGCTGCGCTCGCAGCCGGGTGCTGGTCGAGCGGCCGATCTTCGACGAGTTCGTCGAGCGCTTCGTGGCCCGCGCACGCACGCTCAAGGTGGGCGACACGGACGACGAGTCCACCGAGATGGGGCCGCTGATCACGCCGCAGCACCGCGAGACGGTGTGCCGGTATCTCGAGATCGGCGAGGGCGAGGGCGCGCGGCGGCTGTGCGGCGGCGAGAGGCCGGCGAGCGGACCGCTGGCGCGGGGCAACTACCTCGCCCCGGCGGTGTACGTGGACGTGAAGAGCAGCATGCGCATCATGCAGGAAGAGATCTTCGGTCCGGCGGTCTGCATCATGCCGTTCGACACGGAGGCGGAGGCGGTGCGCATCGCCAACGACAGCCGATACGGGCTCTCCGGTTCGCTCTGGACGCGCGACATCGGGCGCGCTCTGCGCGCGGCGCGCGCCGTCGAAACGGGGATGCTGTCGGTCAACAACAGCAGCAGCGTCCACATCGAAGCGCCGTTCGGTGGCGTGAAGCAGAGCGGCATCGGGCGCGAGCAGGGCATGGTCGCGCTCGACCACTACAGCGAATACAAGTCGGTCTTCATCGCTGCCGGCTGAATCCGAGAGGAGGCCCGACGTGAGCGTCAACACCGATCTCAGGATCTGCGTCATCAACGGCTATCCGGAGCCGAACCGGCAGGCGCTGGCGGAGGCGGGCGTCTCGCAAGCTCACGAGCTGTATCTGGACTTCCTGCGCCGGTATGTCCCCAAAGCCGCCGCGGAGATCCTGTACGCGGCTGATCTCCACGTGGCGGTGCCCGCCGGCCCGGAGCTCGCCTCCTATGACGCGTACATCTGGACCGGCTCCAACCTGACGATCTATGACGACGCCCCCCGGGTGACGCGCCAGATCGAGCTGGCGCGGGCCGTCTACGAAGCCGGCCGGCCGGCCTTCGGCAGTTGCTGGGGGGTGCAAATGGCCGCGGTTGCGGCGGGAGGCGAGGTCAGGAAGAACCCGAAGGGGCGCGAGTGGGCCGTCGCCCGCGATATTCAACTGACCGAAGAGGGGATGAGGTCGCCCCTGTACTCCGGGAAGCCGCGCCGCTTCAACGGGTTCATCATGCATCTCGACGAGGTCACCCGCGTGCCCCCGGGCGGCAAGATTCTGGCCACCAATGCCCATACGCGGGTCCAGGCGCTCGAGGTCCGGCACGGCAAGGGGGTGTTCTGGGCCACCCAGTATCACCCCGAGTACAACCTCTACGAGATGGCCCGGCTCCTCGTCGCCCGGCGGGAGGCGCTGGTCAAGGAGGGATTCTTCAAAGACACCGGCGAGGTCGAGCGCCTCTCCGAACAGATGATCGAGTTGCATCGACACCCCGGCGCTGCGGATCTGCAAGAGGCGCTCGGCATCGGGCCGGACCTCCTCGACCCCCGGATCAGGGAACAGGAGCTCAGGAACTGGATCGATCGCCTGGTGCTGCCGTCTCTCGCTGATCGCCGCTCGATCCTCCCCGGCGCTTGACAGTGATGCGCCGCCGCCCTACAGTGTTCACCGCCGGGCGACGTCGCGGGTCTTCGCCCGCCGGAGTGAGGCGATGAGGGTCGCGGTGGTTCAGATGAACAGCCGGGACGACAAGGCGGCCAATTGGGCCAAGGCTGAGGCGTTCCTCGCCGAGGCGGGAGCGCGCGGGGCGGAGATCGCGGTCCTGCCCGAGCTCTGGAGCTACCTCGGCCCCAAGGAGCGGCACCCGCAGGTCGCCGAGACGATCCCGGGGCCCACCTTGGATTTCCTCGCGGGGATCGCCCGCCGCCACCGCTTCTGGCTCGTGGCCGGGAGTTATTTGGAGACGGTAGCCGGGGAGCCCCGCTTCTTCAACACCTCGCTGGCGTTCGGACCCGACGGAGAGATCGTCGCCCGCTACCGAAAGCTCCACCTCTTTGACGTGGACGTGGATGGATCCTCCTTCCGTGAGTCAGCCACGATGGCTCCCGGCCGGGAGGTCGTCACGGCCGAGCTCAACGGCGTGCCGGTCGGCCTCACGATCTGCTACGATCTCCGCTTTCCCGAGCTTTATCGCCGCCTGGCGGTCAACGGGGCGAAAATCATAACCGCACCCTCTGCCTTCACCCGGGAAACGGGAAAGGACCACTGGGAGGTCCTCCTGCGCTCGCGGGCGATAGAAAACCAGGTCTTCATCCTCGCCGCCGCCCAGGTGGGAAGCCATCCTCCGGGTCAGGCCTGTTACGGCAACGCGCTGATCTCAGACCCCTGGGGAGTGGTGCTGGCCAGGGCAGGCTACCAGGAGTGCGTCGTGGTCGCCGAACTCGACCTCGACTATCAGGAGAAGGTGAGAAAAGAGATCCCCTCTCTCGCTCACCGTCGCAACGACCTGTTTTCTTTCTGAGGAGGGCGATCGTGCCCGGACGCCTGGATCTCAAGACACTGGAGCAGATGATTCGGCGGGAAGAGGTTGATACGGTCCTGACCGTCTTTCCCGACGGCCAGGGGCGCCTGATGGGCAAGCGCGTGGTGGGGCGCTACTTCCTGGACCACGTGGCTTCCGGCGGCGTCCGTGCCTGCATCTATCTTTTCACGGCGGACATGGAGATGGAGCCGCTCCCCGGCTACAAGCTCGCCTCATGGCAGACCGGCTATCAGGACATGAAAGCGGTCCCCGACCCGGGGACTCTCCGCCTGATCCCCTGGCTCCCCAAGACAGCCCTGGTGTTCTGCGACGTCTTCACTGAAGACGACGAGCCGATCGAGGAAGCCCCGCGCTGGATCCTCAAGCGCCAGATCGAGCGCGCCGCGCGCGCCGGCTACGTCGTCAAGGTGGGCTCAGAGCTGGAGCTGTACATCTTCAAGGGGACCTTCGAGGAGGCGCGAGCCAAGCGCTACCACGGCCTGACCCCGGTGTCGGGTTACCTCGAGGACTACCACATCCTCCAGACCACCCGGGAGGAGCCGCTGGTCCGCGCCATCAGGAACGGAATGGAGGCGGCCGATGTTCCCGTGGAGTTCTCAAAGGGGGAATGGGGATGCGGCCAGGAAGAGATCAACCTCCGATATGCCGAGGCGCTCGAGATGGCTGACCGCCACACCCTCTACAAGCACGGCGCGAAGGAGATCGCTCACCTTCAGGGCTGCGCGGTGACCTTCATGGCCAAGTACTCCATGCAGACCGCCGGCTCGTCGTTCCATCTCCACTCCTCGCTCTGGGACCGCGGCGGGAAGAAGAGCCTCTTCTTCGACAAGGGCAAGCGGAACGGCCCCCGTCTTTTCCAACACTGGCTCGCCGGCCAGATGACTCTGGCGAGGGAACTCGCCTACTTCTACGCGCCGACGGTGAACTCCTACAAGCGCTACCAGTCGAGCTCCTTCGCTCCAACTCGGATCGTCTGCGGCTGGGACAACCGAACCTGCGGCTTTCGCCTCTGCGGAGAGGGAAGCGGCTTCAGGGTGGAGAACCGGATCCCCGGGGCCGACGCCAACCCGTACCTGGCCTTTGCCGCCACGATCGCCGCCGGGCTCCACGGCATCAAGAACAGGCTCAAGCCTCCGAAGCTCTACGAGGGGAACGCCTACGAGGACCCGACGCTCCCCCAGGTGCCTAAGACGCTGAGGGAGGCCATCTCGGAACTCGAGCGGTCGAAGGCCGCGCGCGAGGCGTTTGGGCCGGCGGTTGTGGAGCACTACCTCCACACCGCGCGCCTGGAACAGCAGGCGTTCGACCAGGCGGTGACCGACTGGGAACTCATGCGCAACTTCGAGCGAATCTGATCCGCCCATATGGAGCGCGCGATTCCTGTCCCGTGGACCCCGGCGCGTTCCCGGGACCTGACTGTCTCGCTGGTGACGGCGGGTTGCCTCGCCCTCCTCGCCCTCCTTGTCCTCTACCCCGTCCTCCTGATCTTGGGGCGAAGCCTCGCGACCGAAGGCCGGCTCTCCCTCGAGGGGTACCGGGAGTTCTTTGGCAACTGGAGGCTCTTTCGGACGCTCCTCCAGTCGTTCCTGGTGTCGGGACTCTCGACTCTGATCGCCGTTGCCGTCGGGTTTGTTCTCGCCTACGCTGTGACCCGCACGACGATCCCGGCCAAGGGCTTCATCTCCATGATGACCCTCGTGCCCCTTATAGCCCCGCCCTTCGTCGTTTCGCTGGCCTTTATCTTGCTTCTCGGACGGAACGGCCTCCTCACGGCTCGCTGGTTCGACCTTGGCTGGGACATCTATGGCTGGCAGGGGATAGTGCTGACTCAGGTCTTCTCGTTTCTCCCCCAGGCCTACCTCCTTCTGGTCGGAGTGCTCGCCTCGGTGGACAGCTCGCTGGAGGAGGCTGCCGAAAACCTGGGAGCTTCCCGCTGGCTCACCCTCAGGAAGGTCATCCTCGCCGTCTCCCGCCCGGGGCTGGCCTCCGCGTTTCTGATCGTCTTCATCCTCTGCATGACCGATTTCGGCAACCCCATTCTCATCGGCGGCCGCTTCTCGGTTCTCGCCACTGAGATCTACAACCAGATCACGGGGCTACAGGACTTCGCCATGGCCTCCACGCTCTCG
Organism: uncultured bacterium; assembly: GCA_964642915.1. Classification (GTDB taxonomy): domain Bacteria; phylum Methylomirabilota; class Methylomirabilia; order Rokubacteriales; family CSP1-6; genus CAZXPE01. The sequence continues at coordinate 4,690 of CAZXPE010000045.1, forward strand.
GTGATGCTGACGCTCCCCTGCCTCGCCGCTTACGCGGCCAACCAAATCTGGGTGGGCGGAAAGTCTTACGTGACCCTCAAGGGGGGAACGTCAACGGCGATCCGCTCCACGCCGCCGCTGGCGCGGTGGGGGATTTTCACGTTTGCGTTCGGGGTGGCCCTTGTGATTCTGGTGGTGTACGGGACCATCGTCCTCGGCTCTCTCTTCCGCGTGTGGGGGTACGACTGGCGGCTGACCCTCTCCCACTACGACTTCAAAACCGTGGGCGGTGGCGAGGTGATCTGGAACAGCCTGAAGGTGTCGCTGGCCGCCGCTGTCGTCGGCGCTGCCCTCTCGGTGGTGATCGCCTACCTGGTGGAGAGGAAGCGGCCGGTCGGCAGGAAGGCGCTGGAGGTCGCCTCGCTTCTCCCGGCGGCGCTCCCCGGCACTGTCATGGGAGTCGGATACCTTATCGCGTTCAACTCGCCTCCTCTCGTCCTGACAGGAGGGCTTGGCATCCTGGTCGCTTCGGTCCTGTTTCTCAATGTCTCAGTGGGGGTTCTGGCGGGGATCGCCGCGCTGAAGCAGGTGGACCCCGCCATCGAAGAAGCGGCCACTTCCCTCGGGGCCTCCTCGGCCTACACCTTCTTTCGAGTCATGCTCCCGCTGATGAAGACCGCCTTTATCTCGGCGCTGGTCTACATCTTTATTCGAGGAATGGTGACCCTCTCGGCGGTGATCTTCCTGGTCTCGCCGGGCTACAACCTGGCCTCGGTGTCGATACTGAATCAGGTGGAGGCCGGGCGCCTCGGCGCTGCGGCGGCGCTCTCGACGCTGCTGCTGGCGTTTGTTCTCGGAGCTGTCGCTCTGCTCAGGTTAGCGGTGAGGAAGGAGCGAGTGGCGATCTTCAGCGTTTAACAAAGGAGGAGGCTATGAAACGAGCGCGCTGGTTCTTGATGGTCGCGGTGATTTTGGGGCTCGTGAGCGCCCCTGTGGCCCGGGCCGCAGAGGAGCAGGTGGTGGTCTACACCGCCCTGGAGGAGGACGAGGCGAAGGTCTATCTCGATCAGCTAAAGAAGGACGACCCCGCCCTTCACTCGAAGGTGAAGTGGATACGCCTCTCCACCGGAGTCCTCGCCTCGCGCATCGAGGCCGAACGGGCCAACCCCCAGGCCGACGTGATCTGGGGGACCTTCAACGATTTCATCACAGGGATGGCCAAGAAGGGGCTGATCGAGCCGTACGACTCGCCCGAGGCCCGGGCCCTTTCTCCGCATTACAAGCACCCGGAGAAGTACTGGGCGGCCTCCACGGTGCTCAACATCGCTCTGGCCGTCAATACCGAGCAGCTCAAGAAGTTGAACCTCCCGGAGCCCAGAACCTGGGAGGACCTGACCAAGCCTGTCTACAAGGGGCAGATCGTCACGGCCAACCCCTCCACCTCGGGAACCGCCTACCTCGTCGCGGCAGGGCTCCTCACCAAGTACGGCGAGGAGAAGGGCTGGGACTATCTCTCGCGCCTCGACAAGAACGTTTCCCAGTACACCAAGTCGGGCGGGGCTCCAGGCCGCATGGCTGCCCAGGGCGAGACCGCCGTCGGCATCACCTTTGAGTTCGAGATCTTCCGCTTCGCCAAGGCTGGGCACCCGGTCAAGGCGATCTTCCTTCAGGACGGCGTGCCCTGGACCATGGAGGCCAACGCGCTGGTCAAGGGCGCCAAGAACCCCCAGACCGCCAGAAAGTTTATCGACTGGGCGCTCTCGAAGTCGGCGGCGAAGGCGTACGCCGATTGGCGCGGCTGGGCCGGGGCTGTGACGCGGACAGACGTGGACCTGGGGAACCTTCCAAAGGCCCCCGGCGCCATCGTCCCAGTCAACATGGATTTCACCTGGGCGGCAGAGAACAAGGACCGGATCGTGAAGAAGTGGCTCTCCCAGTTCGGCCGGTAGCGTGGGCCGGATTGTCCTTCGAGACCTGACCAAGCGGTTCGGCGCCGTCACCGCCGTCGAGCGGCTCTCCCTGGAGATCGCCGAGGGGGAGTTGGTCACCCTCGTAGGCGGCTCGGGGTGCGGCAAGACGACCACCCTCAGGATGATCGCCGGCTTCGAGACTCCTGACGCCGGGGAGGTCGTGGTTGACGGCCGCGTGATGAACCCTGTGCCCCCGCAGCGCCGCGGGATCGGCATCGTCTTCCAGTCCTACGCGCTCTTCCCCACCATGCGCGTCTGGGAGAACGTGGCCTTCGGCCTGAGGGTCGCCCGCTGGCCGGAAGCCGAAGTTCGCGAGCGGGTGAAGGAGCTGCTCGACCTGGTAAAGCTCACGGGGATGGAAGGGCGCTACCCCCACCAGCTCTCGGGAGGGCAGCAGCAGCGCGTGGCGCTTGCCCGGGCCCTGGCGCGCAAGCCCGGAATCCTCCTCCTGGATGAGCCGCTCTCAGCTCTGGATGCGAAGATCCGGGCGAGCCTCAGGGCTGAGATCAGGAAGATCCAACAAGAGGTCGGCATCACCACCGTCTATGTGACCCACGACCAGGAGGAGGCGCTCTCCATCTCAGACCGCATCGTGGTCATGCGCGACGGACTCATCGAGCAGGTGGGCCGACCCGTGGAGATCTATGCGCGTCCACTGACCAGGTTCGTCGCAGATTTCATCGGGGTTTCCAACCTCCTCGATTGCCAGATAGTCTCTCCGGCAGAGGGGACAGTGGAGTGGGAGGGCCACCTCTTGAAGGTCGGAGGCCCGTTGAGCGGGTCCAGGGGGGAACGGGTGTGGGTGTCCATCCGGCCTGAGAAGCTCGCCTTCACCGATCCGGCCGGGGCGTCCCCGGCAGGCAGCCGCCTCACGGGCCAGGTCGAGGTAATCACCTTTCTCGGAGCCACAGTGAGGCTGGAAGTGAGCGTGAGCGGTCACGCCGTCTGGGTGGACCTCCCCACCGATCACACGGGCCCTCTCAAACGGAAAGCTAAGGTGGTACTGACCTTCACCCCCGCGGATTGCATAGTCATTCCGGAGTTGTGAGAAGCCTTCAGCGGTTTTGCCTTGACGCTCGTGGCCGGCCCTGGTAGCGTTTCCGGCACGTAGCGTGAGGGCTTCGCCACGGGTGGCCGGAATCCGAGGTCTTTGCCACAAGGCAGAGAGGAAGGAGGAAGCGATGTTTGAGAGAGGGAGAAGATGGTTCGGGTTGGGGCTTGCCCTGGCCGGGGTGATGGCCATCGTGACGGCAGGCCAGGCGTGGGGTCAGCAGGAGGTCAGCATCTACACCACCAACGATCCGCCGGAGAACGAGGCCCTGTTCAAGGATCTCGAGGCGGCGACCGGCCTGAAGGTCAAGCACGTTCGGATGTCCAGCAGCGAGCTGTGGGCCCGCGTGCAGGCGGAAAAGCCGAATGTGGGCGCCGATATCCAGTGGGGAATGCCCAACGCCTTCGCCCGTCAGGCGAAGAAACAGGGGCTCTTGGTTGCCTATAAGTCGCCCGCGTGGGAGGGGGTTCCCGCCCAGTTCATGGATCCGGACGGGACCTGGTACGGATGGTCTTACTGGTTCAACGCCATCACGGTGAACCGGGAGATCCTCGCCAAGAAGGGGCTCACAGCGCCCAAGAGCTGGAACGACCTCCTCGACCCCAAGTGGAAGGGCGAGGTCGTGATGCCGAATCCCGGCACCTCGGGCACCGCGTTCCTCGCCGTCTCCGGGCTCTTCCAGCTCATGGGAGAGGAGAAGGGGTGGAAGTACCTGGAGGCCCTGGACAAGAACGTGGCCCAATACACCAAGTCCGGCTCGGCCCCGGCAGAGATGGTGGCCCGCGGGGAGTATGCGGCGGCGATCACCTGGGACCAGGCCGTGATGTCTCGAGTTCAGAAGGGGTTCCCCATCGAGTTCATCATCCCCACCGAGGGGACGCCCCTGGACCTGGACACCATTGTGATCTTCAAGTCAGCCAAGAACATCGAGGCGGCGAAGAAGGTGGTGGATTACGTGGGGAGCGAGCGCGGAATGCGGACGGCCGCCAAGTTGAGGTCCAAAGTGACGCGCCCGGGGATCCCGGGACTGGTGGCGATCGAGCCGAAGCTCATGAGTTATGACTTCGACTGGGCCGGCGACAACCAGGAGCGCATCATGAAAGCGTGGAAGACCAAGTTCGGCAAGTAGGATGGTACCCGCCACGACTCTGGCCTCCGCCCGTCTCCGCCTCGCGGGAGTCGGCGCTGAGGCCAGGGCCGCAGCCCGCGACCCCGCCTTCCTGGCGGCCGGATCGCTCCTCGCGGGGCTGGTGCTCCTCTTTACCGTCCTTCCCATCGGCGTCGTCCTGGTCCGGAGCCTGCAGACGAAGGAGGGCGCCTTCACCTGGGAGAACTTCATCGAGTTCTTTTCCCGCCGCGCCTATTACCGAGCCCTCGTCAACAGCCTGGTCCTGAGCACGGCCAGCATGGTTCTGGTGACGGCGGTGGGATTCGTCATGGCCTACCTGGCCACCCGCGGCCCACGGATGCTGCGCGGCCCTCTGACGTTCGTCACCCTGCTCCCGTTTGTCGCCCCGCCCTTCGCCTTCTCAGTGGCGCTCATCATCCTGGGCGGGCGCCGCGGGATCGTGACCCAGCTCCTGGGCCTCAACGTCAGCATCTACGGCTGGCCCGGCGTCCTGCTGGTGCAGTTGGTCTCTTTCCTTCCCATCGCCTTCCTCATGATCCAAAATGTGCTCGTCTCCCTGGACCCCGGCCTGGAGGATGCCGCTGACGACCTGGGGGCCCGCCCGGCGCGCGTCCTGCGCACGGTGACGCTCCCCCTGACCTGGCCCGGCACGCTCAAGGTCGCCCTCCTGGTCTTTATCTTGGCCATCGCCGATTTCGGCAACCCCATGATCATCGGGGGCGGGATGTCACTGCTGGCCACTGACGCCTATCTGCTCGCTGTGGGGGAGCAGAACTTGAGAATGGCCAGCGTCCTCTCGGTCTTCCTGGTTCTCCCCAGCCTGCTCCTGTTCATCATCCATCGCTATCTGTTGCGGGAGACCCGGGTCACGACCATCACCGGAAATCTGGCCTCTTCCGAATTGCCGCGGACCAGTCCCGCCGTCCTGATCCCCATGCTGGCGGTCGCAGCGGTCGTTGCCGTCGTCATCGTAGCCCTGTTCAGCGTCGTCTTCGTTGGGGCCTTCACCGAGGCCATCGGAGTCAGGAATCGGTTCACCCTGGCTCACTTCGCCTCGCGAATCGGGCTCGAGTATCTCTGGACCAGCATCCAGATGGCCCTGAGCGCGGGAGTCCTCGCCGCGACGGGAGGGATCGTGCTGGCCTACATTCTGGAGCGCAAGCGCATCCCGGGGCGCGCCGGCATCGAGTTCCTGGCGCTCCTCGGCCTCTCAGTGCCTGGGACGGTCCTGGGGCTGGGCTACCTGCTGGCGTTCCACAACCCGCCTCTGGCGCTCACGGGCACGCTCCTGATCATGGTCGTGAACACGGGGTTCCGAGAGCTGCCTGCGGCGATGGAGGCGGGGATGAGCAAGCTCCGCCAACTGGATGCGGCCATCGAGGAGGCCTCAGCGGATCTGGGGGTGGGGCCGGTAGGAACGTTCCTCAAGGTGGTCGTCCCCAACATCGGCTCCGCCTTCATGGCGGGGTTGATCTATGCCTTCATGACCGGGATGATCACGGTGAGCGCCGTTGCCTTTCTCGTTTCGCCGGGGGCCAACCTGGCCTCGATCTACATCCTCCAACTGGCGGAGATGGGGTATCTGGGGGAGGGGTGCGCCGTGTCGGTGATGCTGATCGCCATCGTCTTCACGTGCGTGGTGACGCTGAAGTGGATCGCCCACCGGACCGGCTTCGACATCATCCGGGGAAGATAGGGGTCCAGCGTGGCTGAAGAAATCTTACGATTAGATGGGGTGGTGAAGCGATTCGGGACAGTGGCGGCCGTGGCGGGAGTCACGGGCGCTGTCAGCCGGGGCGAGCTGGTGACGTTCCTGGGGCCCAGCGGGTGCGGGAAGACCACGCTCCTGCGCCTGGTCGGAGGGTTCTTGGAAGCAGACGGCGGGGCCATTCTCCTGGAGGGGAAGTCGCTCCACGGCGTGCCGCCTCACCGACGCGACACCGCCATGGTCTTCCAGAATTACGCGCTCTTCCCCCACCTCTCTGTGGCTGACAACGTGGCCTACGGCCTCCGTGCCCGGCATCTCCCCCGCAGAGAGATCGCGGCGCGGGTCGAAGAGCTTTTGAAGACAGTACAGCTCGATGGGTTCGGGGAGCGGCGACCCCATCAGCTCTCGGGCGGGCAGCAGCAGCGGGTGGCCCTGGCGAGGGCGCTCTCCATCCAGCCCAAGGTCCTGCTCCTGGACGAACCTCTCTCGAACCTGGACGCCGCGTTGCGCGTGGCGATGCGGGCGGAGATCCGACGACTCCAGACAGCCCTCAGGCTCACGGTGATTCTGGTGACCCACGACCAGGAAGAGGCGATCAGCATGTCCGACCGCATCGCCATCATGCGGAACGGACGATTCGACCAGGTGGGGTCGCCCCTGGAGGTCTATGAGGCGCCGGCAACAGAGTTCGTGGCCAACTTCGTGGGGCGGGTGAACCTGATCCCGGGAAAGCTCTCGCCGACCCCCGAGGCGGGACGGATGCTCTTCCAGGCTTGGTTCGGCTCCCTGACGTTCCCGGCGCCGACGGCCACTCAGGCGGGCATGGTCACATCGGGCGAGGGCCGGGCTGTGATCCGCCCCGAACGGATCCTCCTGCTCCCGCTGACTGACCCTCTCCCTTCCAACGCCTTCAGGGGGGAAGTCGCTGACTTTACGTATACGGGCCAGGTGGTGCGCTACACGGTGCTCTTGGACGGCAAGCCTCTGAAGATAGATGCCTGGGATCCGGTCAGGGTGGGCCGGTTCCCTGAGGGGAGCGCTGTCGCGGTGCAGTTCCCGGATACGGTGCACCTCTTGCCTGAGGAGCGCTGAATGAAGGAAGACGCGCGGGTGGTCATCATCGGCGGCGGCGTGATCGGGTGCAGCGTGGCCTATCATCTCACTGCCGCGGGCTGGAGTGACGTCGTCCTGGTTGACAAGGGAGAGTTGACCAGCGGCTCGACCTTCCACTCGGCCGGGCTGGTCGGCCAATTGAGGTCGAGCGTGACCCTGACCCGCATGATGATGTACAGCATCGAGCTTTACAGGCGCCTCAAAGACGAGACCGGCTACGACCCGGGCTGGCGCCAGGTGGGGAGCCTCAGGCTGGCCTCCACCCCGGCCCGCCTGGAAGAGCTGCGCCGCCAGGTTGGGTGGGCCAAGACCTTCGGCCTCCCCCTGGAACCCATCAGCGTCAAAGAGACGCTGAACCTTTTCCCGATCATGACTGACGAGGGAGTGCTGGGCGCTATCTACCTTCCCACCGACGGCTGGTTGGATCCCTCGGGCCTGACTCAGGCCCTGGCGCGCGGCGCGCGGATGGGTGGGGCTTCGATTCACACGGGAGTACGTGTGCTGGAGATCAGGACCCGGGACGGGCGGGTGAGCGAGGTGGTGACTGACCACGGCGCCATCAGAACCGAGATCGTGGTGAACGCTGCGGGGATCTGGGCCCCCCGGATCGGGGCCATGGCGGGAGTCACCGTGCCGATCATCCCCATGGCTCACCAGTATCTCGTCGCCAAGCCGATCCCCGGCTTTGAGCTGTCCCGCACAGCACCGACGATGAGGGACCCGGATCTTCTGGTCTACTACCGGGAAGAGGTGGGCGGCATGGTCATGGGCGGCTACGAGACCGACCCGGCGCCCTGGAGCCCGGAGGGGGTGGCGTGGGAGTTCCACGACCGGCTCCTGCCCCCCGACTGGGAGCGCTTCGAGGAGATCCAGAAGGGCGCCCTCCGGAGAACCCCGTGCATCGAGCGGGCCGAGGTCGTCCAGCTCATCAACGGCCCGGAGGCATTCACTCCCGACGGAGAGTTCATCCTGGGGGAGTCGCCCGACGTGAGGGGCTTCTTTGTTGCTGCCGGCTTCTGTGCCCACGGAATCGCGGGGGCCGGCGGGGCGGGGCGGGCCCTGGCTGAATGGATCGTCGAGGGCGAGCCCTCCATGGACATGCACCAGATGGATATCCGCCGCTTCGGCCCGCGCTATGCCAGCCGACCCTACACGCTGGAGCGAGCCCTGGAGGTGTACAAGTACTACTACCTGATGAAGTTCCCCTTCGATGAGCACGAGCGGGCCAGGCCGCTCAGAACGAGTCCGGCTTACGAGCGCCTGAAAGAGCTTGGCTGCGTCTTCGGCGAGAAGAGCGGATGGGAGCGGCCGAACTACTTCAGGCCCGGCCGACCGTGGCGGCAGGCGGGCCACGACCAAGCAGACTGGGGCCGCCCGGATTTCTTCGATGCGGTGGGGGCTGAGCACGCGGCCACGCGCGAGAGCGCCGGCCTCTTCGACGAGAGCTCATTCAGCAAGCTGGAGGTGTCGGGCTCAGGCGCCTTCGGCCTGCTCCAGCGGCTCGCTGCCAACGATCTGGACAGGCCGGTCGGGACGGTGACCTACACCCAGATGCTCACCCGGCAAGGCGGCATCGAGTGCGACCTGACAGTCACCCGGCTGGCCCCCGACCGCTTCTTGCTGATCACCGGGACGGCCTGGGGCCCTCACGACCTTGGGTGGATCAGGCTCCACATCCCCAGCGACGGCTCGGTGCAGGCCCGGGACGTGACCTCCAGTCTGGCGACCTTCGCGCTCTGGGGGCCCCGGGCGCGTGAGATCCTGGGGCAGGTGACGGCCGACGACATCTCGAACGAGAGCTTCCCGTACATGACGGCGAGGCAGATCGTTGTGGGGCGGGTGCCGCTCCTGGCCCTTCGGGTGACCTTCGTGGGAGAGCTGGGCTGGGAACTTTATGTGCCCACAGAGTACGGCCTGACGCTCTGGGACACCTTGTGGGAGGGGGGGCAGAGCTTCGGGATGGTGGCGGGTGGCTACAAGGCGATCGACTCCATGCGGCTGGAGAAAGGCTACCGGGTGTGGGGAAGCGATATCACCCCTGACGACAACCCCTACGAGGCCGGGCTGGGCTTTGCCGTGAAGCTCGACAAGGGCGACTTTATCGGGCGGGAGGCGCTGCTGCGGGTGAAGCAGGAAGGGATTCGACGGAAGCTGTGCGTTCTGACTCTCCCCGGGGAGGCAGGCGTGATCTACGGCAACGAGCCGGTGTACGCGGGGGGAGAGGTCGTCGGCAGCGT
>CAZXPE010000046.1:0-13584 GCA_964642915.1 uncultured bacterium
CGTCCGAGCGGCCGCAATACCAGAAGTAGCCGTCCTCGTCCTGGTAGTACTTGTCCCCCGTGGCTATCCACTCCCCGAAGAGGCTCGCCTTGGTCTTCTCGTGCTTCCCCCAGTAGTACGCCATGATGGAATCGCCCTTGACTCGGAGGTTCCCAACCTCGCCGCGCGGGACCGGCTTCCCCTCGTCGTCAACGACGATCGCCTCGTAGCCGGGAACCGGGAGCCCGGAGGAGCCCGGCCTCGCCTGCCCCGGCCGGTTGGAGAGGAAGATGTGGAGGATCTCAGTCGTCCCGATCCCGTCAAGAAGCTCCAACCCGAAGCGGTCCCTCCAGCGATTGTAGAGATCGGGAGGGAGCGCCTCTCCGGCCGAGACGCAGATGCGGAGCGACGAGAGGTCGTACCGCTTCTCAGCCTCCTTCACCTGGAGCATGGCGGCGTAGAGCGTCGGGACCCCGTAGAAGATCGTGGGCCTGTGGCGAGAGATCGCCTCGTACATTCCCTCAGGGGTCGGCCGGTGAGGGTGGAGGACTCCCTGGGCGCCGGCCCGCATCGGGAAGTACATATTGTTACCGAGGCCGTAGGCGAAGAAGAGCTTGGCGGCTGAGAACGTGCGGTCGCTCTCGGTCATCCCGAGGACCTGCATCGCGTAGGTGTCGGCGCAGACCACCATGTCGTGCTGGAGGTGAACAGCGCCCTTCGGAAAGCCCGTTGAGCCCGAGGAGTAGAGCCAGAAGGCCTGGTCGTCCTTTGAGGTGTCAGCCGCCTCGAGCTTAGACGAAGCTCTGCCGATCCACTCCTCCCAGGCATTCTGCTTCCCCTCGGCCTTACCCACAACCACGACATGCCTGAGATGCTTCGCCTGGGGGAGGATCGGCCCGGCCTCGGCGAGGAGCGGAGCCGAGATGATAGCGACACGGGCCCGGCTGTCGTTCAAAAAGTAGAGGTAGTCCTGCCCGCGCATCATCGTGTTGACGGGGATCGGAATGGCCCCGATCTTGATCGCGCCGAAGAAGGAGGCCACGAACTCGGGGCCGTCCAGGAGCAGCATGAGGACACGCTGCTCCATCTCGACCCCGAGGTCGAGCAAGGCGTTGCCGACGCGGTTGACCATCTCCTGGAGCTGGCCGTAGGTCACCGTCCGGCCCTCGGAGAAAAAGGCGGCCTTGCCTCCCCGCCCTTCGGCAACGTTCCGGTCAACAAAGAACGCCGCCGCGTTGAACCTGTCGGGAACCTCGATTATCGGCGCCGTCATGACCATTCCTCCCCCGGACACGGCACACGGACGGAAGACTCAGACTCGCTCGCCGGACACCCCCTATCTATGCGGAAAGGTCCTTTGAATGTCAACACGCTCAAAGCCTGTCGCCCGGCGCCGCGCCGGCCTCGCCGGTCCCCTCCAGCCCGAGTTGTGCCGCCACTCCCTGCATCGCGGCGATCACGGTTGCGATGTGCTCGTCGAGGTCAACGCCCAGCTCCTCGGCCCCGCGCTGGACGTCCTCGCGCCTCACGTTCTTCGCAAACGCCTTGTCCTTCATCTTCTTCCTGACAGCCCGCGCGTCAACGTCGAGAATGCTCTTGGTCGGCCTCACCAGAGCGACCGCGGTGATAAAGCCGCACAGCTCGTCAACCGCGTAGAGCGCCTTGTCAATCAGGTGGGAGCGCGGCAGGTTCAGGTAATCGGCGTGAGACTTGATAGCGTAGATGACGTCTTCCGGATACCCCCGCTCGGCGAGGACTGACGCGCCCCTGGCCGGATGCTCCGAGGGCGACGGCCAGCGCTCGTAATCGAAATCGTGGAGCAGCCCAACCACTGACCACTTCGCCTCGTCCTCGCCGTAGCGGCGCGCGTAGGCGCTCATCGCCGCCTCCACCGCCAGCGCGTGCTTGATCAGGCCCGGAGTCCTCGTGAACTCGTTCAGCAGCTTCCACGCCGCCTCCCGGTCACGGCCCAGGTCAACGATGCAAGGGCTCACCCCAGGATCACCCATAACGCTTTGGCCTGCCTGTTCCCCAGGTTCTCCCAGCAGTGGGGGAACCCGCCGTCGAGCACTGCGCTCTCGCCTGCCGAGAGCACGTGGCGCTCGCCGTTGTAGTGTAGAGCCACCCTACCGTCGATGACGTAAAAGAGCTTCATCTGTCCCTGACCGATGATGACCTTCCTGGTCTCGATCCCGCGGGCCCTGGGGCCGAGGGTTGAGACCACCGCCCTCACCTTCCCCTCGAAGAGCCCCGCCCCGAGCACATGCCATTTCTCGGTGCTTCCATCGAAGGAGACCTTCGGGTAGTCGGCCTTCCTGGTCACGTGGATTCGCCCGTTCGGGGGAGCTTCAAAAAGCAAGGCGATCGGGACCCCGAGGACGCCGGCCAGCTTGCCGAGGGTGCGGAGTGACGGGGTCAGACGCCCTGACTCGATCTGAGAGACCATGCTCGGAGCCAAATCGGACTTCTCGGCGAGCTGGCGCTGCTGTAGCCTCCGCTCCAGCCTGAGCGCCTTGATCCTTTCGCCTACTTTCATGTCGTCCCCTCGTTCAAGCCGGCCAGACGGCGGAGAGCACGGGCGACGAAGACTCGCGCCATCTTCTTCCTGTACGGATGGGTGAGGTCGGCGTTGTCGAGCGGCTTTGCAGGCTCGGCGGCTTTGCCGGCGACGGACTCGATCAGCTCTGGGGCGAGGCGCTGGCCGGCCAGCATCGCTGCTGCGCCGGCAGCCTCGCGCGGCGCCGACGAGACGGCGCCGAGGACGCTCCTCGCCGCCTCAACGGTCCCGCCGTTCATCTTGAGGGCCACGGCCACACCGAGAATCGGGAAGTCGAAGGAGCCGCGCTGTCTGAGCTTTAGGTACTCGCAGCGGATCCCGTCAGCGGGCGGAAGGATGATCTCAGTCAGGATCTCGTCGGGCGCCTTCGTCAGGTGGTTGATCCCGTCATCTTTGTATAGCCTCTCGATGGGGATAATCCGCTCGCCTGACGGGCCGACGAGCCTCACCTTGGCCCCGAGACTATAGAGGACAGGCGCGGTGTCTGAAGAAGATACCGCCCAACACCTTTTGCTCCCGGGAGCGACAAGGCAGGTGTCGCCGTCTTTCTTCATGCAGAAGCCAATGGCGCGGCGCCACGGATAGGACTGGTTGTAGTAGTTGCAGCGGGTGTCAACGCAGACGTTGCCGCCGATCGTCCCGACGTTTCTGAGCTGTGGCGTGGATACGAGCCCTGCGGCTGTGGCGAGAGCAGGAAAGTTAGCGGCGACGTCGGGATGGCTGGAGAGATCGGCAAGCGTTGTCCCTGAACCGATGACGAGGCCGGCCCTGGGGCTCCCCTGCACTCCAGCCAGCTCGCTGAGCCTTCGGAGCCCGACCAGAACCTTGGGCTCAAACTGGCGGCGCTTCATGTTGGGATAGAGATCGGTTCCTCCGGCCACGAGCATGGCGTCGCCGCCGTGGTCGGCCATCATCCTGACCGCCTCACCTATCGAGCGCGGCGCCAAATACATAAACGCCGGCAACCTCATCATCGCGAGGCTCTCCTCGGCACCGAGGGGTCGGCGGGCTCGCCGAACGCCGAAGGCGCCTTGATCGTCTCGGGGAACTGGAAGAGCGGCACGTTTTCAGGCCCGACGCGCGCGCTCTTCCCCTGCCTCTTCAGAGTGAGCGCCTTCACGACCTTGTCGGGTGTCATCGGCACCTCATCAATCCTGACGCCGACTGCATCGTAGATCGCGTTGGCCACAGCGGGGGGAACCGGAAGGAGCGGCCCCTGACCGGCTTCCTTGGCCCCGAAGGGCCCCTCGGGATCGTCGGTCTCAACCAGGATCGTGTGGATCTCAGGCGTTTCCAGCGTCGTCGGGCTTTTGTAATCGAGAATCGAGGGAAACTTGTGAAGCCCCTTGCGGAAGGCCTGCTCTTCCATCAGCGCCTCGCCGAGCCCCATGTAAACTGAGCCTTCCACCTGTCCCTCGACGAGGAGAGGGTTCAGCGCGCGGCCCACGTCGTGGCCGATCCAGACCTGATCCACCTTCACCTCTCCGGTCTCCGGGTCCACCCTAAGCTCAACCACGCAGGCTGAGTAGGAGTAACAGGGGCTCGGGCCTACCCCTGAGCCTCTATACTTCCCGGCGCGCTTAGGCGGCGTGTAGGAGCCGGCGCAAGCGAGAGTGCCGTGCATGGATTCGGCGAGCACCGCCGCCTCCGCAAAAGAGACGCCGCGCGCCGGATCGTCACTGACAAAGACCCGGCCTCCCCTCGAGGCCACTTCCCCGGGTGCCACCTCCAGCTTCTTCGCTACGGCCTGGTGGAGCATGTCGCGGAGCCGCTCAGCCGCCTGGACCGCCGCGTTCCCTGCCATCAGGGTGACGCGGGAGGAGTAGGAGCCGAGATCCACCGGGGTGAGATCAGTGTCGGCTGCCGCCACCCTGATGTCTTTAGGATCGATGCCGAGGACCTCTGCCACGAGGTAGGCGAGGATCGAATCAGAGCCCTGGCCGATGTCGGTCGCCCCGCAGAAGACCGTCACGCCGCCGCCGCGATCGATCTTCACGATAGCGCCCGAGTGAGGCATCTCGTTCCAGTAGATCGCGAGCCCCGCCCCTGTGAGATACGAGGAGCAGGCGAAGCCGATCCCCCTGCCGTAAGGGAGCTTCCCGTGTTTCTCCCGCCACCCCGACGCCTCAACGACGCGGTCGATGCACTCCCTGAGGCCGCAGGTCGTCACCGTCAGATGGTTCGCCGTCTTGGTGTATTCGTCCACCGCGATCCGCCGCCTCATCTCTGCTGGATCGAGGCGAAGCTCGGCTGCGATCTTATCGAGGTGGCACTCAACGGCGTAGCGGGGCTGAGGGGTGCCGTGGCCGCGCTTGGGGCCGCACGGCGGTTTGTTTGTGAAGGCCCGCGTCCCCTCAAACTTGTAAGCCGGGATCTTATAGGCCACGGTCTGAAGCGCCCCGGTGTAGAGGGTCGAGGCCACGCCGTAGGAGCCGTAGGCGCCGCCGTCGAGCCACGAGCGGAAGTGCATCCCCAGGATCTCGCCTTCTCTGGTCACGCCGGTCTTGATCCACATGAGAACCGGGTGTCTCCCTCGATGGCAGTAGAAGACCTCCTCCCTGGTCAGGGCGAGCTTCACCGGCCGGCCCGTGACCTGGGCCAGCTTTGAGACGACGACTTCGTGGTTGAAGACATCAGACTTCCCCCCGAAGCCTCCGCCGACGGGAGCGGCGATGACCCTGACGTGTGCCGGAGGGATCTGGAGGGTCTTCGCCAGGACGCGGTGGACGTAGTGAGGGGTCTGAGTCGAGGACCAGAGGGTCAGCTTCCCTTCGGGGGACCACTGGGCCACCGCCGCGTGCTGCTCTATCGGGAGGTGGGTGCTCCCACCGTAGAAGAAAACGTCCTCGCGAACCAGGTCGGCGCGGCGGAAGGCGTCTTCGACATCGCCAAATTCGAATGAATAGGCTTTGTGGACGTTGGGGCCGTCGCCGTAGTCCTGGATGCGGATCCTGTCCCGGGCAAGCGCCTCCTCGACCGACATGATCGGCGGAAGAAGCTCGTAGTCGATCTCGATCAGGTCGGCGGCTCGCTCGGCCGTCTCCTCATCCACGGCGGCGACAGCGGCGACAGGGTCGCCGACGTAGCGCACCTTCTCGGCGCAGAGCGGCTCCTCGTCCTGGCTCACGGGGAGGATGCCGAACTTGACTGGAGGGAAATCAGCTCCGGTGAGGACGGCATAGACGCCGGGGAGAGCACGGGCCCGGGCGGTGCCGATCTTCCTGATGAGGGCGTGGGGGTGATCGCTCCGGCGGATCCTGGCGTAGGCCATCCTGGGGAGGGAGAGGTCGTCGGCGAAGCGCGTGTCGCCGGTTACCTTCGCCCAGGCGTCAACCTTGGGGAGGGCCTTGCCGATGACCGCAAGGTTTTCCTTGCTCATCGACGCTCTCCAGCCATGCGGAGGGCGGTCAGCTCAACCGCGTCGAGTATCTTGGTGTAGCCGGTGCAGCGGCAGAGGTTGCCTGCCAGCGCCTCTTTGATCTCGCTCCTCGTGGGCCTGTGATTGCCGTCGAGGAGCGCCCTGGCAGTCAGGAGAATCCCCGGCGTGCAGTAGCCGCACTGGGCGGCCCCCAGCTCGGCGAACGCCTGCTGGAGCGGATGGAGCCGGCCGTTCTGAGCCATCCCTTCGACGGTGAGGATCTCATGCCCTTCAAGCTCAACGGGCAACGCCAGGCAGGAGAGAACCGGCTTCCCGTCAACCAGGACAGTGCAGGCCCCGCACTCCCCCAGCTCGCAGCCGTGCTTCGTCCCAGTGAGACCAAGCTCTTCCCTGAGCACTTCAAGGAGGGTCTTGTGGACCGGAGCCGCAACCACATGCTCCTCGCCGTTCACCAGGAGGGTCAGGAGTGTCTTCGCCATGGCGATTAAGCAGGAGTGATGCGGGATTCACCATAGATGAATCAAGGCGGCGCTGTCAAGCCGGGAAGATCCTCCCCCCGGATTGCGCCGCCGGCGGGCCTCAAGGTATAGTGGACGCCACTTGCGGAGTGGAGATGGAAGAATCAAAGCTGATGACGATGAGGGAGGCGGTGGCGCGCTTCGTTCCCGACGGCAGTTCAGTCTGCATCGGGACGGCGCTCGAAGCGGCGATCCCTTTCGCCGCCGGCCACGAGCTGATCCGACAGGGGAGGCGGAACCTCACACTCATCGGCCCCATCTCTGACATGCTCTTCGACCAGCTCATCGGGGCCGGCTGCGCCGGGAAAGTCATCGCAGCCTGGGTGGGAAACGTCAGCGCCGGCCTCGGCCACAACTTCCGGCGCGCCACCGAACAGGGAGTGCCGGTCCGAGTCGAAGTGGAGGATCACTCGAACTTCACGATCTCCCTCGCTCTCCTTGCCGGCTCGCTCGGGGCGCCGTACATTCCCACCCGCTCGCTCCTCGGGACGGGGCTCCTCGAATCGAATCCCGCCTTCAGGCAGGATCGGGACCCATGGTCGGGTGGGCCTGTGGTCCTGGTGCCGGCGATCGCTCCCGACGTGACGATCATCCACGTCCAGCGCTCGGACGCCCTCGGTCGCTGCCACACCTGGGGAGCCCTCGGCGTCAGCCGTGAGGCGGCCCTCGCAGCCCGCGGCGTCATCATCGTGACAGAGGAGCTGAGGCCCGCCGAGTCGATCCTCTCAGACCCGAATCTCGTCCTGCTTCCCTCAATGAGCGTCCTCGCCGTGGTCCACGAGCCGTGGGGGGCGTTCCCGTCTCCCATTCAGGGATGCTATAGCCGCGGCCACGACTTTTATCATCGCTACCACGAGGAGACGCGCACCCTAGAGGGATACAGAGCATGGCTCGACAAGTGGGTCTTCGGCGTCGAGGACTGGAAAGGCTTTCTCGAGATGGCCGGCCCCGAGACTCTGGAGCAACTCCGGGTCAAGAGGCATATCCTCTCTGAACCCCTCGACTACGGCGTCTAGTGGACTACACCGATCGGGAGCTAATGGTCATCTCCGCCTCCCGCGAGATCCGCGACGGCGAGCGTGTCTTCGTGGGGATGAGGCTGCCGCTTCTCGCCTTCGCCTTCGCCAAGCGCACCCACGCCCCCAGGGCCATCGGGCTCTTCGAGAACGGGATCGTCCGCCTGAACCCCGCTCACGGGACCCTCATGACCATGGCCGACCCGCCGAACATCCCCGGAGCCCTCTGGCTGGCTGGAACGATCGACATAATGGCCATGCTCCAGCGGGGGGCCGTTGACGTGGGGTTCATCGGCGGGGCCGAGGTTGACCGTTACGGCAACCTCAACACCTCCTGCATTGGGGATTGGCGGAGGCCGTCGCTAAAGCTCCCCGGCGGAGGAGGTGGGCCCGACATAGCGAGCCTCGCCCGGCGCTTTGTCATCATCATGCCCCAGGAGAAGCGCCGCTTTAAGGAGCGGGTGGATTTCATCACCTCTCCCGGCCACGGCGACGGCCCCGGCTGGCGGCGCCGAGTTGGGCTTCCCGGCGGCGGCCCATCTGCGCTGATCACCACCCTCGGCGTCTTCCGTTTCCATCCAGAGACGAAGGAAGCGGTCCTTGTCTCCTATCACCCTGGCCAGTCGGTTAATCGCGTGAGGGCAGAGACAGGATGGGATCTGAGAGTTGCTCCCGACGTGGTTGAGACTCCCGCGCCGACGACTGAAGAGCTTTCAATCGTCAGGGAGTGCGACCCCGAGGGCTTCTGGACCCGCTGAGAAATGCCCCGGCCGAGAGCGACGCTCGCAACCTGCTGCACAACCCATTTCATCCACGACGGCTTCTCCGACATACTCTACGTCCTTCTCCCTCTCTGGGCTTCCGAGTTCCGCCTCTCCTTCGCTCAAGTGGGACTCCTCAAGACCGCCTTTTCAGGAGGAATGGCCGCTTTTCAGATTCCGGCTGGGATACTGGCCGAGCGGTGGGGGGAGAAGCGCCTTCTCGCCGGCGGAACCGCTGTCATCGCTCTCAGTTTCCTTGTCCTCGGGTCCGCCGATGGCTTCGGACTTCTCTTTGTCATCCTCCTCCTGGCAGGGCTTGCCTCTGGAGTCCAGCACCCTCTCTCCTCGTCGCTCGTCTCAAAAGCCTACGAGACCGGAGCGCGCAGAGTCGCTCTGGGGACCTACAACTTCTCAGGCGACCTCGGCAAAGTCACCGTGCCGGCGCTGGCGGCGTTCGCGACAGCGTGGTTCGGCTGGCGCTGGGCCGCAGGCGGTTACGGTCTGGCAGGACTCATGGCGGCTCTGGGTATCCTCGCCGCGCTCACCCGGCTCGGCGCTGGAGACGCTGAGCACCGAGAGCAGGCGGCGGCAACCGAGGGGCGGGCCAACGGCTGGGGGATCAAGGACAGTCTGGGATTTCAGGCGCTGGCGGCGATCGGGATCATAGATTTCTCGACACGCACGGCCTTCCTCACCTTCCTCCCTTTCCTCCTGATCTCAAAGGGGGCCACTGTGGAGACCGTGGGGGTGGCGCTGGCGCTGGTCTTCGCCGGTGGAGCCATTGGGAAGTTTGCCTGCGGAGTCCTGGCCGAGCGCATCGGAGTGATCCGGACGGTGATCGTCACCGAGATCGTCACCGGCGGCGGCATTCTGTTACTGCTCCCGCTCTCTTTGACCCTTTGCTTCACCGTGCTACCCGTGCTCGGGATCGGCCTCAACGGGACCTCTTCGGTTCTCTATGGCAGTGTCGCCGACCTCGTGATCCCCGAGCGCCGCTCGCGGGCCTACGGCCTCTTCTACACTCTCGGTATCGGCTCTGGCGCCGTGGCCCCTTTCCTTTACGGGCTCCTGAGCGACAGGGCAGGCGTGCCGATCACCCTCGTGATCATCGGCCTCGCGGTGCTGACCGCCATCCCGCTGAGCCTCCGCCTCAGAGCCCCGATCCTCACCGGCTCTCCCGGAAGATGAGCGCGTTCAACTTCTCTGAGATCGCCGCTAGATACGAGAAAGATTCCCTGGTCCAGAAGCCGGCTGCCGAGATCCTTCTCGGCCTTCTCGCAATCGGCGAGAGGGAGGACATCCTGGACCTCGGGTGCGGAACCGGCCAGCTCACAAAAAGGCTCAGGGAGATGACGAGTGGCAAGGTCGCCGGCGTTGACGCCTCAGAGGGGATGATTCGAGAAGCGCTCGGGAAGAGCGAAGGGCTCGCCATCGGCTATGAGATCAGGCGGGGCGAGGAGCTGGAGTACCGCGACGCCTTTGACGTGATCTTCTGCAACTCGGCCTTCCAGTGGTTCAAGAACCCTGAGCCCGTGCTCAGCAACTGTCACAGGGCACTGAGGAGGGGCGGGCGGATCGGGATTCAGGCCCCAGCCAGGGCGGTCTACTGCCCGAACTTCATCCAGGCCATGGAGGAGGTGGCGCGGGATCCGAGGACCCGCGCAACGTTCGCGTCCTTCAGGAGCCCCTGGTTCTTCCTTGAGACGGCTGAAGAGTACGCCGGGCTCTTCGAGGGCGCGGGATTCAACGTGGTCTTTTCAAGGATCGAGGCGGTGAAGACGCTTCATCCGCCCGATGAGATCCTGAAAATCTTCGAGTCCGGCGCCGCCGCGGGCTACTTCAATCAGGAGCGCTACGACGTTCCCATCGACGGCGGCTATGTGGAGAAGGCCCGCGAGATCATCAGCAGCGCATTTAGCAACCAGGCGAACGAAGCCGGCGTGGTCGAGCTGATCTTCAACCGGATCTATCTGGTAGCGACGAAGGGCTGACGGCGTACGAGGAGGTGTATTCGACATGGAAAGACAGAAGATCGCGACGGGGACGCCGTGGGAACCGATCGTTGGATACTCGAGGGCGGTCCGCGTGGGGTCTGCCGTCTTCGTTTCGGGAACCACCGCCACTGACGAAGCCGGGAAGATCGTGGGGCGCGGCGATCCGTACGCCCAGGCCGTTCAGGCGCTAAGGAACATCGAGGCCGCGCTCCAGAAGGCGGGAGCCGGCTTGAAGGACGTGGTTCGCACGAGGCTCTACGTCACGAACATCGACGATTGGGAAAAGGTCGGGAAGGCGCATGGCGAGTTCTTCAGGGAGATCAGACCGGCGACGAGCATGGTGGAGGTGAGCCGCTTGATCTCACCGGATATCCTGGTGGAGATCGAGGCCGACGCCGTCATCACCGAGCCGGGAGCGGGTTAGTCGCTTTCCAGCAGTTCACTCATCTTTGAGAAGAACTGGTCTGCCAGCATCTTGGCGACACCGCCGATCATCCGCTGGCCGACGCCGGCGATCAGCCCCCCGACCTGGACATCGGCGGTAAGGGCAACTCGCGTTCCGCCGCCAGCGTCTGAAAGCTCGATGGCCGCGTCGCCCCTGACAAAGCCGGGGCTCCCGCTACCCTCGATCGTCATCGTGTACCTGGCCGGCGGCTTGAGGTCGCTGAGCCTCACGCTCCCCTGGTAGGTCCCTTTGATCGCGGCGATCCCGACAGAGAGCGTGGCTTTGTACTGGCCGGGCCCCACCTCCTCCAGCTTCTCGCACCCAGGCATTGCCTTGGTGAGGCAGTCAGGATTGAGAAGCGCGTCCCACACCCGTTCGCGGTCAGCCTTGATGTCGTAGCTTCCTTCGATCTTCATCTCAGATAGACCTGAATTTCTGGCGGCCGGACGGTGGCGGGGCTACTTTCCGGAAAACTTCACTGCCAGGCGCTTCTCCACCGCCGGAGGCACCAATCCGGTCACTGAGGCTCCGAGGGTGACCACCTCTTTGATGAGGCGGGAAGAAATATAGGTGTATCTCTCGTGGGGCATCATGAACACCGTCTCCACGCTGTCGCGGAGCTTCCGGTTCATCAGGGCCATCTGGAACTCGTACTCGAAGTCCGAGACCATCCTGAGCCCCCGGACGATGACGTCCGCCCGCTCGCGCGCCACGAGGTCTATCAGAAGGCCGTCGAACGAGGTGACGCGGAGGTTGGAGAGCCCCGCCGTGACCTCCTCGATCAACTCGATCCGCTCCTTGACGGTGAAGAGCGGACTCTGCTTGCCGGGGTTGGCGACGACGGCCACGATCAGCTCGTCAAAGATGCGGAGGCTTCTCTGGATCAGGTCCAGGTGGCCGTTGGTGATCGGGTCGAACATCCCGGGATAAACCGCTCGTTTCCCCACTGTCGCCTCCGTCCGAGTCACCCGAGCCCTTGAAAAACCGTGCCCACTTTACTCCCCCGCTCTAAAAAAAGTCAAGGTCGTTTCCCCGAAGCGGCGCGCCTTGAAGCTGCTGAGAACGCCGGCCCTCGAAGGGAGCGGCGCCTTGGTCCTGTGCTGGACGGCCACGATGCCGCCTTCGGCCAGCAGGCGGCCATCAGAGAGCTGAGCCAGCGTGGTCTCGGCAAGCGGCAAGTCGTAAGGAGGATCCAGGAAGATGATCGCGAAGCGCTCTCCCGCTCGCGCCATTTCTGCGATGGCGCGGCCGGCTTCGCGGCGGAGGACGCGGCAGCGCTCGGCGAGCCCGAGCCTGCTCAGGTTCTCACCGAGGGCGCTGAGCGCCGCGCGGTCGGTCTCGACGAAGACCGCCGAGGCGGCGCCCCTCGAGAGGGCTTCGATCCCCACCCCTCCTGCCCCTGCGAAGAGATCCAGGAAGCGCGCTCCGGGGAGCCACGGCTCCAGCGTGTCCAGGCACGCGATGCGCACCCGGTCAGTCGTGGGCCTCGTCGTTCTTCCCTTCGGTGAGACGAGCCGCCGCCCCTTCAGGGCTCCCGCGATGACTCGCACGGCTCTATCCCACCGAGGCGAGGTCGAGCTTGCCGCGCCAACGTGCCAGCAGCGCCCGGCGGAGAGCGCGGTGCTCCGGCTCGGCCAGGTTGGGGTCACGCGCCACGAGAGCGATGGCCTCACGACGCGCCTCCTCCAGCACCGGGCCGTCTCGCAGAAGATCAGCAACCCTGAATTCAGGGAGGCCGGACTGGCGTGTGCCGAAGAAGTCGCCCGGGCCGCGCAATTCCAAATCCACCTGGGCGATCTTGAAGCCGTCCCGGGTCCTGCACATGGCCTCCAGGCGCCTGCTCGCCTCGGCGGAACGGTTCCCTGACGTCATGAGGATGCAGTAGGACTTCCACGGGCCGCGCCCGATCCGCCCCCTGAGCTGGTGAAGCTGCGAGAGGCCGAAGCGCTCGGAGTGCTCGACCAGCATGACGGAGGCATTGGGAACGTCGATCCCGACTTCGATCACGGTGGTGGAGACCAGGATCTGGATCTCGCCGGCCTTAAAGGCGCGCATGACCGCCTCTTTCTCTTCGAAGCTCATCCGGCCATGCAGGAGCCCCACCTTGGCTTCGCGAAAGACCTCGCTCCCCAGGCGGAGGGCCATCTCAGTGGCGGCCTTCAGGTCAGAGGCCTCCGACTCTTCGACCAGCGGGCAGACGACATAGACCTGGCGCCCCTCCTTGATCTGCTCTTTCAGGAACGCGTAGACCTGGGGGCGCTTCGACTCCGTGCGGGAGACGGTTGCGATCGGCTGGCGGCCCGGCGGCATCTCGTCGATGACCGAGACGTCGAGGTCGCCGTAGAGAGTAAGCGCGAGCGTCCGTGGGATCGGTGTGGCTGTCATCACGAGGGTGTCGGGGTGTTCGCCCTTGGCGCGAAGCGAGGCGCGCTCGAGGACGCCGAAGCGGTGCTGCTCGTCAACGACGGCCAGGCCGAGACTGCGGAACTCCACCCCTTCCTGGATCAGGGCGTGAGTGCCGACGACGCATGAGATGGCGCCGTTCTTGATTCCCTCAAGGCGGGCCTCCCTTTCCTTCACCTTGATTCCCGAGGTGAGCAGCGCCACCCGGATTCCGAGAGGCGGCAAAAGCTCATCGAGAGTCATCAGATGCTGCTCTGCCAGGATCTCTGTTGGGGCCATCATGGCCGCCTGGTAGCCGGCCTCCACAGCGCTCAGGATCGCCATGGCGGCCACCACTGTTTTCCCCGATCCCACGTCGCCCTGAAGGAGGCGGTTCATCGGGAAGGGCTCGGCCATGTCGCGGCTGATCTCCTCCCAGACCCGCTCCTGCGCCTGTGTCAGCGAGTATGGAAGCGATCTGCGGAGGCGGGAAACCAGCTCTCCCCTGGGGCGGATGGCGAGGCCAGGGGCGCGGCCTTCACGGTGGCGGCGG
>CAZXPE010000047.1:0-13524 GCA_964642915.1 uncultured bacterium
TATAATGCCGTACCTGGGGGTTCATCCGCCCCGTCCCGTGGCGAAGGACCGAGAAGGCCTTTTATGGCGACTACGCTCACGAAGTTGCCGGCAATGGGCTGTCTTCCCCTCGTCGGGTTGGCGTTCGCTGCGCTCGTCGCTGCGCAATTCATTCCCAAGCTGGTCGGCCTCGGCTTCGGAATCTTGGTGGTGTGGGCAGCGAAGGGAGCGACGACTTCCGGCAAGCGAATGCTCATCGGCGCGCTTGGGGGTATTTGGACGCTCGCCCTGCTTGGACAAAGCGGCAAGCGGTCAGGCGCCGATTCAAGCACGTCGGCGCCAGCGCGCGTTGCAGCCCCGCAGCCCGCACCGCCACCCCCTCCGAAGCCTGCCACCCAGCCAGCCCCGGCGGCGAAACCGGCCAGTCCACTCCAAGAACTCGGTTTCAAGAAAGGGGACCTCAAACCGGAGTATCAGGCGCTGTTGCTGAAGAGCATAGGCCTGGACGCGCGGGGAGACTTGACGCTTGAAAGCTGGACCAAGGCGAGGGAGTGGGGCGAAACCACGGCTCACGTGGTGAAGACCAAGGCCGGCGATTTCTTCGCGCTGGAAATTGGCCGCATCACAAAGGAAAAACCGGACCCCGAGGAAGCGACCGGCGACCTGATGGCGCCCCTCTGGGTGATTGACGACAAGCCGGTGCGGGACGGCGCAATGAATCACATGCTGGACTCGATGAAACGCGGGCGCATGTGCACCGCTGCGGCTGTGCCCGACAAAGCACTGGGCGGCTTCATGATGCACGTCGATGCGTGCGACGAAGTCTATATCTTCCGCGCTGTGCGGAAATAGCTGATCACGCCGACGAGGGAACATGCGCACTCTGCTCGCGTGGCTTCGGCATTGCGAAAAGGCGCTCGGTCGAGGTCACGAGGACTTGAAGTGGTACGACGAGGGCCGCCCTACTGTGGTCACGCGTGATGTGTTCCTGAAGGAATACGCGTGGGCACTGCTCGTTTGGAACCGCAGCCGAAAGAGCGCCCGGACTTGGGATGATAAGACCGGCTTTCTGGATGCGCTCAGCGTTCGGCGGCTCCGTCACAGTCGCCAGCCTGCAAGCGCTTTCGCGCGTCGCTTCGGCGCCAACCCGCGGAATCACTTTGGCAGGCGGCTCGCGGCCGTGTTCACCCTGGGAAGGGCCGTTGGTGCGCTCACTGAGGGAGAGTTTCGCACGGCGTATTTCCTCGGCTCCCGCGAAGGGAAAGCTCTGGGCCAGCAACATGCGGCGCACCTGCGGACGCTTGGTCTCTACGGAGTGGGCCCGGCGAATGCTGCTTTCATCGTGCGAAACATGGGAGGCGAGTTGATGAAGTGTGACCGGTGGATTCTCGCCGTCATGAAGGCGACCGGGGTCGACGCCGGTGACTTTGAACGGGCGGCCCACAGGCTCGGGTGGGGCCTTGGACGCGTGGACGCCGTTGTCTGGAGCTACTGCGAGCAGGAGGTGGGGACCACCGGCGCGTTGAAGGCGCATTTGCGCCACACCGGATTTCCGCCGCGCTGGAAATGATGCGCCGCAAGAGAGGCACCAATGCCAAGCTGCCAGACGAAGAAGAAAGACGGAGGCTCACCATTCACGGTGTGCGGCACTCGCGTCATGAAGTGTATGAAGTGTGGTGCTGTCGGCTGCGTCAACAAACAATGCCCGAGCTACAACGCTCAGGACGGCGTGCGGTGCTTGAAGTGTGGAGGACAGGTCAAATCGTTGTGAGGTGGGCCTCCCGTGGCGAAGGACCGAGGAGGCCTTTTATGGCGACTACGCTCTGCGGTCCGCCTGGCCCAGCCGTTCCCGCCCGTGCCCGACACCCTCGCCAAGCAGGTGCTCGCCGTCAACGGCCTCTTCAATTACGTGGTCGTCGGCGACAGCTTCGTGAACCAGTTCTTTCGCTAGAGACACGATGAGGCCACACGGCCGGCCCCTCGGGCTCGTCTTGGCGATGTTGGCCATCGCAGGCCTCTCCGCCGGCTGTGCCACGCCCCCGCCGAGGCCTGCCGTAGCGCCGGAGGCACCTCTTGCCGTTGATGTCGCCACGTCCGAGGGCTCTCACGCGCCCTACTTCGCGGAGGTTCGGCGACTCATCCAGGGGAAGTGGGTCTATCCGAGGGAGGAGGGTGAGCGGGGTATTGAAGGGATGGTCGTAATCGAGTTCCACATCGCCAAGGACGGGCGGCTCACGGGAGTCGTCCTGCGTCGCTCCTCGGGCTTCGAGATCCTCGATGAGTACGCGATGAACGCGATCCGTCTCGCCGAGCCATTTCCGCCGGTCCCGGACGGTCTTGCGTCCCGCGTCCTCGCCATCAACGGCAACTTCATCTATCGGGTCAAGCCGACCGCTTCTCCAACCCCCGCCCCGCGATAACGCTCTGCCTGCCTGACCCCGCTCCCAGGACCGAGCGCCTCGATCCGCTCGGTTGCGGGGAAGGCTGCGTCCACGCTCGTAGGGCCCCGACCGACGGCATCAGCCCCACCCCACGGGCCACATGCCCCTCTCGGTCCCCAGCGTTTCGCCTTGACAGGGTGTTCATCCGCACTGTAGCGTGGTTTCGGTCGAGCCGCCCGGCCCTCCGGCGGTCCGAGAATTGGCGGTTATGTCGCCTAGCCTCCCTCCTACCTGACAGCCTCGGCCAGGGCTTCGATCGCCTCGTCACGGCTGAAGGTCTGCTCTGCCTCTCGGTTCGGGCGAACCTCAAGGTGGGCATCCAGCGCCTTCAGCGCTCTCCTGAGAAGGTCGGCGGATAGGTCGGCCTTGCCAGCGAAGACGCGACTGAGCTGTCCGGGATCGATGCCCGTTGCTTCACAGAAGCGATACCGGGAACCGAAATGCTCCTCGATCAGATCCGCGAGGTAGTCGCGGTAATCCGGCAGTGCGACCTTCCCTTCGGCGATCCCGAGGCGCGCTTCGAGGTCGCGGCAGATCCGGAAGACTGGGGAGCTGTCCGGGAGGCCCGATTCGTTGAACGCCTTGAGCCACCAGGCCGCGAACCGATTCCAGCCGCCAGCCTTGCGCACGTGCTCCAGCGCCTTGCGAAGCAGGTCCCTTTCGGGCTGCGTGAGCTTCGCCAGGTCGAGCTTCCGGCCCGTGATCGTCAGGTACACGTTCTTCATCGTTCACCTCGTCCAAGATTCAGCACTCCAGCCTCGGGCCGCGCCTCGACGAATTCCACGCGTCCGGCCACCGAGAGGTAGATCGCCCTCTGGTCGAACGTGTTGGCGGCGCGGCGCAGCATCTCACGCAGGTCCTCCACCTTCTCGCCGGGCAGCGCGATCCAGTACTTGCGGCTCTCGTCCCGCGTCACGCCGGAGGTCGGCCCTTCCTCGTACTCGCCCGGCGTCACGTCCTCCTCCCAGTGGAACACCGTCTTCGGACCCTGGTGACCCTTCGGGTAGCTCTTCACCAAGTTCCGCAACTCGATCGTCAAGTCGTCCCATCCGTGAGGCTGGTGCGGCTGTCGATCGCCGTCACGCAGGATCGGGATCGGGAACGAACATTCCACGAGCGGTTCATCCATGCGGAGTGAGTATATCGGATGATTGACGTAAAGTCAACTAGCGCGTTCTTTCCTCGCCCCATATGGCCGGCGAAGGGGAGGGAGCGATCGGATCCGGGCCCGGAGGGAGGATCGAGAATGCCGGTTATGTCAGCCAGCTATGCTCTCCGGCATGTTGTTCCTTGATGTCACTCGATTTCGCCGGACCCGCTCGCGCCGCTGACCTCTTATCCGACCTGCCTGCCTGACCCCGCTCCCAGGACCGACCGCCTCGATCCGCTCGGTTGCGGGGAAGGCTGCACCCACGCTCGTGCGCGTCCTGGCCGTGTTGACCCAGCCGGAATTCTTTTGCTATTGTAGGGCGCCGTTACATTAAAGCAGGGCAAAGGAGGGGTCCCACATTCGCTACATTGACATCGATTACAGCGTTGAAGACGGCCTGGCAATTGTCCGGCTCAACCACCCGGAGGTTCTGAACGCCATCACCTTCAAGACGTACGAAGAGCTTGAGCAGGTGTGGCTTGATATGGGGCGCGACGAGAGCGTGAAGGCGGCGGTGCTGACGGGCGCCGGCAAAGGGTTCTGCTCTGGGGGGAGCGTCACGGGAATCATCGAGAACCTTCTCACGAGAGACGCCAAGGGGCTCTACGAGTTCACGCGCATGACCTGCAACGTGACGCAGAACATGCGCCGTCTCAAAAAACCGATCATCGCTGCCGTGAACGGCGTTGCTGCCGGAGCCGGAGCGGTGCTGGCGCTGGCGTGCGATTTGCGCGTGGTTTCCTCAGCCGCAAAGTTCTCGTTTCTGTTCGTCAAGGTGGGGCTGGCTGGGGCCGACATGGGAGCGGCCCATCTCCTCCCGCGCATAGTCGGGATGGGAAGGGCCACTGAGCTGCTGTTTTATGGGAGGCCGGTTGACGCCGAGGAAGCCTATCGCATCGGCCTGGCAAACTGGGTGGTTCCGCCCGAGCAGGTTCTCGATGTGGCGAAAGAAAAAGCGCGGAAGCTCATCAGCGAAGGGCCGCTCTACGCGATCGGCAAGACCAAAGAGCTGCTGAACAACGAGGCCTCGATGGACCTCGAGACCGCGCTGGAGACCGAGGCCCTGGCCCAGGCTTTCCTCATGGAGACGCCTGAGTTTCATGAGGGGTATAAAGCATTCATGGAAAAACGCAAGCCGAGCTTCAATCGTTAAACCGCATTGGACGCTTTTTTCACTCCCGACCAACTGAGCCTTAGATCCCATCTTGCTCGCTGGGTAAAAGAAGAGGTTTACCCTCTGGGGTCTCGGGAGGACGATCCTGAGAGCCAGGTTCGCCTCTTCCTGCGCCTCTTGAGCGCACGGGGATTCCTGGGCTATACGGTCCCTCGCGCCTACGGGGGGCATGATGAGGCGGTCCAGGCGCGCGCCCTATGCCTGATCCGGGAGGCGCTGGCTGAGGGGTCGGCGCTGGCCGATCTTGCATTCGCGACACAAGCCCTCGGCAGCTACCCGATCACCCTGGCCGGAAGCGAGGAGCTGAAAGCGCGCTACCTGCCGCGCGTAGCCAGCGGCGAGGCGATCACGGCCTTTGCTCTCACCGAGGCCCAGGCCGGATCAGACGTCGTCGCCATTCAGAGCCGCGCAGTGAAGCGAGAAAGAGAATACATCCTCAACGGCGAAAAGCGGTTCATCTCCAACGCGGGCGTGGCGAACGTTTACACCGTCTTCGCAAAGACCAATCCCGACCTGGGATCAAAGGGGCTGAGCGCGTTTGTCGTCGGCGCGGACACTCCGGGGTTTTCTGTCAAGGAACTTACCCGCGTGATGGCTCCTCATCCGATCGGCGTCGTCGCTTTTGAGGATTGTCGCATCCCGGAGAATCATCTGCTCGGGGCGGAGGGCCAGGGGCTCGCCATTGCGCTTCAAACGCTCGACCTGCTCCGCCCTACGGTCGGCGCAGCCGCGTGCGGGCTGGCGGCGAGGGCCTTAAACGAAGCGCTGCGCTACGCCTCTCACCGTAAACAGTTCGGGAAGCTTCTGGCCGAGTTCCAGGCGATCCAGCTCAAGCTGGCTGACATGGCGACCGAGCTGGACGCGGCGCGCCTTCTGGTCTATCGCGCGGCGTGGGTGAAGGACCAGACCGGAAGCGAGGCGCGCCTCGAGGCTTCGATGGCGAAGCTCTTCGCCACTGAAGCGGCCCAGGAGATCATCGATCAGGCGCTTCAGATTCACGGCGGCGTGGGCGTGGTGACGGGGAGCGCCGTCGAGCGGCTCTACCGAGAGGTGCGGGCGCTCAGGATCTATGAGGGCACCTCTGAGATCCAGCGGCTTCAGATCGCCAAGCAGCTTCTCAAGAGCGTGGAGGCTGCTCCGTCCCTGTGACCAGCCGTGGGGGCGGCAAAGCTCGGCGGTTTAAACGCGGCTCAGAACCATGTTGCCCGAGCGAGATGCAGGGCGAACGGTTCAGCGGCGGAACATTTGGCGGAGGCCGTCGGAAAACTCCACCGGCTTCAGATCAAAGTCTCGGTTGAACGGGGCCAGGTCGCAGGCGCTCTCCTCCTGGAGCATCAGGAGCTGGTCGCTCGTGACGGGGAAGAAGGGGAGCGGCTCGAGGAGCCTGACCAGCGGACGCATGAGCCAGAGCGGCTGGTGGAGTTTTCTTACCCGCTGCTTGCCGAGCGCCTGGCCGATCAGGTCGAGGATTTCGTTGAAGGTGTAGGGTCGTGGTCCGCCCGCCTCGTAGGTCTGGCCGATCGTGGCTGGCAGTTCCAGTGCCCGCGCGAATCCCTCGGCGACATGGCCCACCGGAACTGGCTGGAGACGGTAGCGCCCGTCGCCCAGCACGGGCACGATGGGGAGGCGCACCATCCGCGCCAGCATCGTAACGAAGCCGTCCCCCGTCCCGTAGATCACCGACGGGCGGAAGATCGTCCACTCCATCCCGCTCTCCCTCACAGTCCTCTCCGCTTCCCATTTGGTTTGATGGTAGCGAGATCGGGCGCCGGGGCGGGTGCCGAGGGCGCTCATGTGGAGGAATCGGCGGATTCCAGCCTTCCGAGCGGCACTGACCATGTTCGACGTGGCGAGCGAATGGAGCCGCTGGAAGGTGACGCCGCGCCCCGGCCGCTCGCGGATGATCCCGACGAGATGAATCACCGCGGCGCACCCCTGCATGGCGGCCTCCATCCCCTTGGGGAGGAGCACGTCTCCTGGGGCCCGCTCGATCGCCTCGAACCCCTTGAGATCGGCCTCTGAGCCTGGGCGCACCAGGCAGCGAACGATGACACCGTGGGATTGAAGGGCTCGGACGACCGCTTTTCCGACGAACCCTGTTCCGCCAGTGAGAAAGACCCGCATGACGGGCCGAATCCTAGCACTTTGCCGTTGACCCCGCAACGCGCAGGCATTTTTTCCCTCCGCTCAGCCGGCGATCGCCGGTATCATGGCGCTATGCGGCGGGCCCTCGGGATCCTCGTTCTGGTCCTCGTGCTCCTCCCGGTTTCCGCAAAGGGACAGCAGCCCGATCTCTCGGCCATCGACCGGATCGCTCAGGAGGCGGTGGACGCCGGCGAGATTCCCGGAGCCGTGATCCTGGTCGGACAGGGAGATCGGGTTCTCTACAGGAAGGCTTTCGGCTTCAGGAGCCTTGTGCCCGAGCGGGAGCCGATGAGCGAGGAGACGATCTTCGACGTCGCCTCGCTGACCAAGGCTGTGGCGACGGCGCCTGCCGTAATGCTCATGGTTGACGAGGGGAAAGTAAGGCTCGACGTTCCCCTCGGCAACTATCTGAAGGAATTCAGTAGCCGGGCCCTGAGCGGGGTGACGGTGAGGCGCCTTCTCACCCACACCGCGGGGCTCTCCGATCTCCCCCCGAACGATGCGGTCCGTCGAGGCTTCCCTAAAGCGGCCGCAGCCATCTCCAGCTTGCCTCTTCAGTTCAGGCCCGGCGAAGGATTCATTTACAGCGATACCGGGTTCATCCTGCTGGGGGAGCTGGTTCGCAGGGTGGGCGGCGAGCCGCTCGACCGTTTCATGGCCCGCCGCTTTTTCGCCCCTCTCGGAATGAGAAACACCGGCTTCAACCCGGAGAATTCCTTGAAATCGCGGATCGCGCCGACTGAGATCCTGAACCGTCACCCGCTCCGTGGCGAGGTCCACGACGGGCGAGCGAGGCTTCTCGGCGGCGTGGCGGGCCACGCGGGCCTCTTCTCCACAGCCGACGACCTCGCCCGCTTCTGCCGGATGCTCGTGAGCGGCGGAGCGATAGAGGGGCGCCGGTACCTCAAAACGTCAACCATCCGGGCGATGTGGACCCCCTCGAGTGTGGGAGAAATCGCGCGAGGCCTCGGCTGGGACATCGCCTCGCCGTTCTCGCGGATGATCGCGCCGTTCTTCCCGATCGGTGCTGTCGGCCACACCGGTTTCACCGGGACGGCGCTCTGGATTGATCCAGCCTCCAGGAGCTATCTGATTGTCCTGACCAACCGCGTTCATCCTCACGGCAAGGGAAACGCGAATCCCCTTCGCACACGGGTCGCGGCGGCGGTCGCGGCTCATCTCTTCCACGCTCCCGCGCGGGTCGCGGCGGCAGTCCAGGAGAGTATTGGGCCAGCCGCCGATGAGCCCGAGGAGCCAGCGGGCGCCGTGCTGACCGGGCTCGACGTGCTGGCGGCTCAAGGTTTCGCGCCGCTGGCCGGGAAATCGATTGGGCTGGTCACGAATCAAACAGGCCTGGATCGCATGGGGCGCCGTGGAATTGACCTCCTCTCATCGGCCTCAGGCATTTCGCTGAGGGCGATATTTTCCCCCGAGCACGGGCTCAGCGGCGAGGCGAGCTCGAACGTCCCTCACGGCCGTGACCCTGTCACCGGGCTCCCGGTATGGAGTCTCTACGGCAGGGAGCGGCGGCCGACCAACGCCATGCTGAATGGCATCACAGCGCTCGTCGTGGACCTTCAAGACGTCGGGGCTCGGTTCTACACGTATCTCACGACTCTCGTGTACGTCCTCGAGGAGGGAGGGCGAAGGGGAATCCCTGTCGTGGTCATGGACAGGCCCAATCCCATCACCGGGCGGTTCGTCGAGGGGCCTCTGATGGACCCCGACCTCCGCTCGTTCACCGCCCCCCATCCGGTTCCGGTTCGCACCGGCCTCACGATCGGAGAGTTTGCCCGGCTTGTGGCGGCTGAGAGGA
Organism: uncultured bacterium; assembly: GCA_964642915.1. GTDB lineage: Bacteria > Methylomirabilota > Methylomirabilia > Rokubacteriales > CSP1-6 > CAZXPE01. The sequence continues at coordinate 8,706 of CAZXPE010000047.1, forward strand.
AGCTTCCCGTGTCGCTCACAGTCGTCCCGCTCCAGGGGTGGAAGCGCTCACGCTGGTACGACGAGACGGGGCTCCCCTGGGTGAACCCCTCGCCGAACATCCGCTCGCTCACCCAGGCGCTCCTCTACCCGGGAGTGGGGCTTCTGGAGGGAACGAACCTCTCCGTCGGCCGCGGCACAGAGACGCCGTTCGAGGTCGTGGGAGCCCCGTGGATCGAGAGCGCTGTTCTTGCCGACGCGATGAACGCGAAAGAATTGCCGGGAGCCCGCTTTACTCCCGTGACGTTCACGCCGTCGGCGGACCGCTACGCGGGGGAGGCGATAAACGGGGTGAAGATTGAGGTGACCGATCGGGAGGCGCTGAGGCCGGTGACGGTGGGGCTTGCCCTGGCTCGCGAGTTGATGGACCGCTATCCGGCCCAGTTTCGCCCCGAGGAGATCCAGAACCTCCTGGTGAACCGGTCCACGATCTGGGCCCTCCTGAGAGGAGAACCGCTCTTACGGCTCTCGGCCTGGGCCGAAGCCGACGTCGCTGGCTTTCTCCAGCGGCGGGCGTCCCACCTCATCTACAAGTAATCACTCCAGCTCTGCGACCCTGAGGTTTTTCTGAAGCGAAGGGCTGAGCCTGGCTCTCTCGCCTTTCGGGATCGTGATCGTCGCCGGATCGCCGTCGCTGACGAAGCGCTCCTGCGGGTTCTTCTCGAAGTGGCTGAGCCAGCGGGCGATCTCTGAGTCGGTCGCCTGGATTCGCGGGAGGCGATACGGGTCGAACTTTTTGGAGAACGGCGATGGCGCGGCGCCCCCCGCCACCATCAGGATGGCGTCGTGGCGGTAGCTCGACCCGTTCAAGCTCCCTTTGATCGCCCAGTCCAGCTCCTTCGGGTAGGCGCCCATCGGGAGGGCCAGCGTCCTTAGCCTCACCCCCGGCGCCAGCTTTCCGATCTGCTCCTGAGCCGCTGCGAGCTGCTTTCTCACGACCGCTTCCGGGTATTTCGCAAGGTTGGCGTGCCAGAGGGTGTGATTGCCGATCTCGAGCCCCTTGGCAGCGAGGTATTGGAGCTTGGCTCTCTCGTGCTCGGGCTGGCCGAAGAGCTTGTGAGGCTGCTCGGCTCCGGGGAGGACGTAAAACGTCGCCTTGAGCCCGAACTCAGGATGACGCCTGGCAAACGCTTCGAGGATTCCCACAGCGCAATCGGTGGCCACCTCGGCCTTTCCGTTCCTCTCGATGAACCTGAGCTGCCCCGGCGATGAGTCGTCGAAAGTGAGGACGACCGGCGTAGCTCCTGCGGGGAGGGATATCTTCCCATCGACGAGATCGTTGAGTGCGACGAGGCGATAGCCCCTCTCCCAGAGCCTCTCGAGGTCTCGCCTGAAGTTTTCGGGAGTCCGCGCCCATCGCCCCTCGGGGGCCTCGATCTTGTGGTATTCGAGGATCATCACCCGGCCGATCTCGTTGGGGCGAAGCTCAGCTACGGTGGGCGGTGGGACGATGAAAAAGCCCGCCGCGGCATACAACAGGAGGCGCAGGAGAGGTCGCCTCCTGCTACCTGCCGGAGTCATCCCTGGCCGAGGTCTGAATCTTGGGGGCGAGGGCGGCGGCTGTGTAATTGTTTCTCGGGTTCCAGAGCATCCAACCCGCGGCTCCGGCGTCCGTCGCACCCTTGATCTGGGCTCGGATCTCCTTCACGCCGAACGGCCGCCTGTCGAAAGCGTAGTCGCGGAAATCCTGGATCCAGGGGCGCACCTTCACCGAGGCGTGGGCCGAGCGCTTCCTGATCAGCCTGACGCTCTCGAAGACGACCCTGTAGGGGTGCTCGATCGGGTTCCGAAAGCCGGGGATCCCCCGGTGGTAGCCCGACGGGTAGACCATCGGCGAGAGGTAGTCTAGGTGAGGAGCCAGCTCCTCGACCCGCTGGCCGATGTCGGTGTCGTTCTCGTTGAACGCGGTGTAGCCGAAGATGTCCGCCGCCAGGAAGGCCCCCGTGGGAGCCAGCTCGCGCCTCGCCCTGGCCAGGAACGCCGAGATCGCCTCGAGTCGGTTCTCCTTCGTGTTGGCCCTGGCGTATCTGGCGGCGCCGAGCTTTCCGTCGGTGGGGAAGCGGAGATAGTCGAACTGGATCTCGTCGAACCCCTTCTCAGCCGCTTCCCTGGCGATGGCGATGACGTACTCCCAGACCTCTTCTCTGAAAGGATCGACCCAGGCCAGCTTCTCGTTGTCCATCCAGGGCCTGCCGCTCCGCGTGTCCTTGACCGCCCACTCAGGCCTGAAGTGGGCCAGGGCGTTGTCCTTGAAGGCAACGACCCGCGCTATGGTGTAGACGTCGCGCGCCTTGAGGTCGGCCAGCATCCGGTCGAACTCCCTGATGATCACCGGTCCCTGGGCCCCTGCTTCGAGAGCGAGAGGCACCCGGGTCCGGTACGGAATCATCCCGCGGTCTCCCTTGACGTCGATGACTACAGCGTTCAGCTCTGTCCTGCCGAGGAGATCGAAGACCCTTCCCCGGATCGTCCTGTCACCCACACCGAAGTAGGTGAGGTAGGCGGCCTTGACGATCTTGGGGTGCAGGGAGACGGTGAGAGGGGAGCGGTCGGCGATGACCGTCTTCTTCTCGTACCCCGGTGTCTTCACGAGTAGTGTCTTCTCGCCCTCCAGGAAGCCTATCAGGAAGCGCCCCTCGGCGTCACTCCTGACCTCTGCCGGGCCAGCCTGGACCGGCACGCCCGCCAGGGGAATGCCGCTCTCGGCGTCCAGCACCCGGCCCTCGATCGGCTCAGGCCAATCAGGCAGCGGCGAGGGGTCTGAGGGGGTCGCCTTGACGAGAGGGGTCGCCCGGTTCAGAGGGGGGAGACCGGCGCCGGTCAGGAATGCGAGAGTGAGAACGACAAACGTGAGGCCGCCAGCCAGGAGCTGGAGTCGGCGAGGCGCGGGAGAAGGGGTCTTGTCCATCTACATTTTTCAACATACCCCCGCGCCGCGCTTGGCGCCAAAAAAATTTTGCTATGCGAGCGGGTCAGGGAGGCCGGCCTCGGTGAACCCTTTCGCCCTGAGGAGGCAGGAGTCGCAGGAGCCGCACGCCCTGGCATCAGCTCCCGCCCCGGACCCGCGTGACCCACGCTTTCGCGTGGGTACCCCGCGCGGGTACCCCGCTCCCCGCCCTTCCGGGGCCGGGTCGTAGCAGGACCACGTCAGGCCGAAGTCCACCCCGAGGGCGTGCCCTCGCTTGATGATCTCGGCCTTCGTCATCCTGATGAGCGGCGCGTGAACCCTGAAGCGGCTCTTTCCCTCGACCCCCGCCTTCGTCGCCAGGTTGGCCATACGCTCGAACGACTCTATGTATTCGGGGCGGCAATCGGGATAGCCGCTGAAATCGACGGCGTTGGCGCCGAAGAAGATATCCTCTGCGCCGAGAGCCTCTGCCCAGGCGAGGGCGTGGGCGAGGAAGACCGTGTTCCTGGCCGGGACGTAGGTGATTGGGATGCCGCTGCCGATCTCCTCGGCGCTCCTCTCCTTCGGCACCGCGATCGGAGCCGTGAGGGCCGAGCCCCCTATGGCTCGGAGGTCGAGGGTGAGGATCAGGTGCTCCTGAGCCCCGAGAGCCTGGGCCACCCGCTTCGCCGACTCAATCTCCCGGCCGTGTCGCTGCCCATAGGCGAAGCTGAGGGCGTAGCAGTCATACCCCTCGCTCCGGGCGATGGCGAGGGTCGTCGCAGAATCCACCCCTCCCGAGAGCAACACGACGGCTTTCTTCATCAGACGCCTCGGCGGGGGCCCCAGAGAAGAATCTGCAGGCGCGGGGAGAAGCGGAAGCCGTGGGCTTTGCACGCCTCGGCGACCCACGGGGAGCGCTCGAGGATCTCTTCCCGCCGCATTCCTTCGGGCATGAGGAGGGTCCGCTCGCGCGGCAGGGCGAAGCTCTCTGCGAGCTTCAGGACCTCCTTCACGTCGCATTCATTTACTACCACGAACTTCCACCAGGCGCCGAGGTCGAGAAACGCGCGGATGGCCTCGGGGTTGATCCGTCTGGCCTCGGGGACCCCCGAGGAGGCGAGCTTAACCGAGACGTTCCACTGATCGACCGGCACGGCAGGGGGTGGGAGCGCCCCTGCGGTCTCGACCTCGATGGTGAAGCCGCGGCGCTTCAGCTCCCGAGCCAGAGGGACGAAGAGCGGTGACTCAAGCGGCTCGCCTCCTGTGATGACAGCCCGCCGGCAGGGATAGGCAGCCATCTCATCAGCCAGAGCCGCCGGCTCGACCTCGCGCCCTCCCCCGGAATCCCAGGAATATTTGGTATCGCACCAGGCGCATCCCATCGAGCACCCCTGAAGCCTGGCGAAGACCGCAGGGATCCCCGCCGTGGCCCCTTCACCCTGGATGGAGAAAAAACAGTCGGCGATCCGGCCGGCGGTCATTCCTTCTTGCGCGAGATCGAGCTGGAGCAGGTCGGACTTTCCCGAATGACCACGCGCTCGAGCGTGAGGCCCGAGGGGAGGGTCTGGCGAACGGCTTTCCACGCCTCGCGGGTCAGAAGCTCGACGGTCGGGTTTCCCTCAAGGCGCACGACTTTCTCCGGAGCTTCAGGCTGGACGAGGGAGATGGCAGCCGCCAGGGGATCCTGGTTCGAGAGGAGCGTCGCATGGTCCCAGCGATCAACGACGGCTTTCTTTACGATCGCCCTGAGATCGTCGAAGTCGATGACCATCCCCAGGCGATCGAGGCTGGCGGCGCTGACGGTGACCTCGATCCGGTAGGTGTGGCCGTGGAGATAGGCGCACTTCCCGGGGTGACCCAGGATGCGGTGGGCGGCGTGAAAGGCGTACTC
>CAZXPE010000048.1:0-551 GCA_964642915.1 uncultured bacterium
CCTCTCAGTTGCGTGGGGTGGTGGGGCGGTTCAAGCTCTCCGACGGCGGTGCACCGGCCGGAGGGAAGCCGGTTTCCGACTCGCGGCCTTCACGGGCCTTCAGGCCGGCTCCCGCTGTGGCTGCGGGGTATTCGAGGAGCTGAAAAATGCGCTGGCTTTGGAGCTTCATGGTCATCAGAAGGATGATCCTTTCGTTCTTGGCGGTTTGCTTCCTCATGGCCTTTGTCGGCGGCTGGGCCCTCTGGGAGATGGGGAGCGTGAACGCCCGCTTCATCTCAGTCGTCTTCGGGGCGATCGCCCTCACAGCGGGGATCGCATTGGCAGCGGCCAGGATGGCCGCGGAACGGCTGGAACGGACAGCCGAGGTCCTCGAAGCTGTGGCGTCCGGGGATTTTACCGAACGGTTCGACAGAGAGACCGGAGCCAAGGTAGGCAGAGTGGCCGTGGTTCTCGACCAGGCTGTCGCGGCGATGCGCGAAGCCCTCAAGGAGGTTCACGTGGCGGCCACCCGCGCAGCAACCGCCTCTGAGGAGCTGGCGGCGGGCTCTACC
>CAZXPE010000048.1:561-13382 GCA_964642915.1 uncultured bacterium
CAGGCACTTCAACAGCTTCCTGGAATACCTCCACGGGATAGTCTCCCGCATCTCCGAGACCAGCGGCAAGGTGGCAACCGCCTCTGAGGAGCTGGCGGCGGGCTCTACCGAGATGGCGAGGGGTGCCGAGGAGCAATCCGGGAAGACGGGGCAGGTAGCCTCTGCCGTGGAGGAGATGTCGGCGTCGGTGCTTGAGGTGGCCAAGAACGCCTCCGGCGCTGCCGATGCCGCTCGGGAGGCGGCCCAGGTGGCGAAGCGCGGCGGGGAGATTGTGGCGCGGACCGTGGGAGGGATGGAGCAGATTGCTCGGAGCGTCGAGCAGGTGGCCGGGATCATCAAGGCGCTCGGTCAGCGCTCTGACCAGATAGGTGAGATCGTGAGCGTGATCGACGAGATTGCCGACCAGACCAATCTTCTGGCATTAAACGCGGCGATTGAGGCTGCTCGGGCCGGTGAGCAAGGGCGGGGGTTTGCAGTCGTTGCGGATGAGGTGCGCCGGCTGGCTGAGCGGACAGGCAAGGCGACGAAGGAGATCGCGGAGATGATCCGGGCGATCCAGGGCGAGGCGGTGGGGGCTGTGTCGTCGATGGAGGCCGGGCAGGCCGAGGTGAGGTCCGGGGTGGCGCTGGCGAACGAGGCCGGGCGGGCGCTAGGAGAGATTGTGGGGGTGGTGGATCGGGTCACGGCTCAGGTGCAGCAGATAGCGGTGGCTGCTGAGCAACAGTCGGCGTCCGCCGAAGAGATCTCCGCCAACGTGGAGGCGGTGGCGACGATCAGCCGGCAGGCGTTGGTGGCGGCTCAGGGGACGGCTCAGGCGGCCGGGGAGCTGTCGGGGCTGGCCTCTCAGTTGCGTGGGGTGGTGGGGCGGTTCAAGCTCACTGACGGCAGCGCACCGGCCGGAGGGAAGCCGGTTTCCGACTCGCGGCCTTCACGGGCCCTGAGGCCGGCGCCCGCGCCCGCGAGATAGATAAGGCGATTTCAAGGAAGGGGGACTGGAACATGATCGAGCGCGGATCGAACCAGGCGGGAGTGCTTCAACTGGTGAGCTTCAACCTCGGCGATGAGGAATACGGCGTGGACATCCTGAAAGTCCAGGAGATCAACAGAATGGTCCACGTGACGCGGGTGCCGAGAGCGCCCGAGTTTGTTGAGGGAGTGATCAACTTGCGCGGGAAGGTGATCCCCATCGTTGACCTCCGCAAGCGGTTCGGCCTTCAGACGAAGGCCCACGACAAGGACACCCGGATCATCGTGGTGGACATCGAGGGGCGGACGGTGGGGCTGATCGTGGATGGCGTCTCGGAGGTGCTGCGCCTCGGCATGGACACCATCGAACCGCCTCCTTCCATGGTGGCGGGGGTGGACGCCGAATACATCTGGGGGGTGGGGAAGCTTGAGGACCGGCTTCTGATCCTTTTGGACCTTGCCCGGGTGCTAGCCAAGGACCAAAAGGAGTTCCTCGGCCGGCCTATTTCGCTCGGGGCCGAGTCCGGGGTGACCGAGCCCCTCGAGCTGGCCGGAGTCGGCAGTTAATGAGCGGTCCGGCCATCAGCGGCCGGCTCAGGAGCTGAAAGCTGACCGCTGAGGGCTTATTTTTATGGACTTCGGAACACTGATCGGGATCGGGATTGGCCTGGGAGCCCTTATCGCCTCCGTCGTGCTGGAGGGAGGGTATCTCGGATCGTATCTGAACCTCGCCGCCTTCATCATCATCTTCGGCGGGACCTTCGGCGCCACCACGATCAACGTGGGATTGGCTGAGATCAGGCGGCTCCCGGCTCTCTGCCGGCGGGCCGTTGAGATCAACCGGCTTCAGAGCCCGGCGCGGATCGTCGAGATCCTCGTTGGGCTCTCGCAGAAGGCCAGGCGCGAGGGGATCCTCTCGCTCCAGGACGAGATCGAACAGAAGATCCAGGATCCGTTCCTGGTCAACGGCCTCCAGCTTGTGATCGACGGCGCCGACGAAACCATCGTCCGCGAGGTGCTTCAGACCGAGATCGAGAGGATGAGGCAGCGCCACCGGAGCGGGGCCAATGTCTTCCTCACGATGGGAGGCTACTCGCCGACGATGGGGATCATCGGCACGGTGATGGGGCTGGTCCACGTGCTGGGCCAGCTCGGCCCGAACACGGAGGAGCTGGGGAAGGGGATCGCGCTGGCCTTCATCGCCACGCTTTACGGAATCATGTTCGCCAACCTGTTCTTTCTCCCCATCGCGGGAAACTTGAAAGCGAAGAGCGACCAGGAAGTTTTCCTCCGCGACGTGATGCTGGAGGGAATCCTGGGAATTCAGGCCGGCCAGAACCCGTTCATCCTGGACCAGCGCCTCAGGGCGTATTTCCAGGAAATTCCCGCCCCGGTCCCAGTCGAACAGGCTTACGGAGGTGAGAAAGAGCGATGATCGAGCGGGCGGCCAGGGGTGTCGCGCGCAAGGTTGGAGCCAGCGAGGAGGCTGCGGCCCACGACGCCACCGGGATGATGAGGTGGCTTCTGACCTACGCCGACATGATCACCCTCCTTCTGGCGTTTTTCATCGTCCTCTACGCGGTCTCTTCGGTGAACGCCAGGAAGTTCCAGGACGTCGCCTCGTCGATCCGCGGGGCCTTCGGAGTGTCGTCAGACCGGAGCCAGATCAACACCCAGGGGGCGGGAGGCGAGCGCCTCCTGCCGATGCCGACGGTGATGGACCGCCTGGCCGACGACCTCGGGGTATTACTCAGGGCGGAGATCCAGGAGGGAAAGGTCGAGATCATCAGGACCTCGCGGGGGCTTCTCCTCCGCTTTTCCGATCCCGCCCTCTTCGAGCTGGGCCGGGCCAGCTTGACCCAGGACGCCCTGAGAACCCTCGACAAGATCGCCCCGCTGGTGACGCACCTGCCGAACCCCATCGAGGCTGAGGGGCACACCGACGACCTGCCTATCAGGTCATCGCTCTTTCCTTCCAACTGGGAGCTCTCGACAGCGCGGGCCACTTCCGTGGTCCGCCACTTCATCGAGGTCCACGGGATGAGCCCCGATCGGCTCACTGCGCGCGGGATGGGGGAGTACCGGCCGATCCACCCCAACCTCCCGGGGCGCGGCCAGCCGAAGAACCGCAGGGTGGAGATCAACATTCTGCGCTGATAAGGCTGTCCGATGAGCGGCCAAACAGAGGAGATGGGCATGATACTGACAGAGCTTCTGGAGGCGGCCAGGGGAATGGCCGAGGGCGATTTTCACCGGCTGGTCAAGGTCCACGCCCAGGGGGAGATCGCCCAGCTCGCTCACTACATCAATGTGACCCTCCAGAACCTCCAGCAGCTCGACCCGGCAGTGAGGCAAAGCTCGATCTCAATGCCAAAGATGACCTCGGAGCTCGTTGACGTGGTGGCGGCGACGGAGATGGCGACGCACCGGGTTCTGGACGAGGCGGAGCGCCTTACCGAGGAGCAGGAAGCGATAGCTGAAGAGCTTGACCAGATACGCGCCGTTGCCCCTCACCAGCTTCTTGATCGGATCTACGAAACCCTTCAATCTTCCCAGCGGCGCGTCCTGGAGATCATGTCGGCGATGGAATTTCAGGACCTGGCATCTCAACGGATCGCCCAGGTCGTCAGGGCTGTCCGGGAGATCGAGGAGCGGCTCCTCCGGCTTCTCGTCCTCTTCAGGCTCGACGAGGAGGAACCGGAGCAACCCGGAACGCCGCCGGCCGTCCTGCTGGAGCGCCTCACCGACAGCCTGACCACTTCCAAAGGGCGCCAGGATTTTGTTGACAGTCTCCTCGCCGAGTTCCGCGAAGATTCCTCAGCAAGCAGCCGCTGCTGAGGAATTATTAAGGCCCTCAACGTGGATCCGCGCCGGAGGCGCGGCTGGCAGATGAAGGCCAGTCCTTTGCGGGCACCCACCGAAGGTGGGTCGGAAAAATTTGCCCGAGTAGGCCCGCCCCGGGGCCCCGCTGAAAGCCAGCCGCCTCAGAACCTCCCGATTCTTCGCTGATTTCGTTCACCTTCTTGCCCGATTCCTCCTGGCATACCCTTTGCTCCCTCCATCTGCGTCGGGAGTTTTCCGGCGCAACGAGAGATCATGATCAGCGGCCTCTACACGCTCACGTCCGGGATGGCGGCCCAGGTGGCCCGCCTGGAAGTGTTAACCAACAACCTGGCCAACAGCGAAACTCCCGGGTTCAAGGCCGACCATCTTGTGGTGGCTCCGCTCGAGCCCGCCACGGATGCCGCCAGGCCGTTCCCGTTTCCCCGGACGTATCCGCCCACCGGGGTCGAGGTCACGGCGCAATTCATCGACTTTTCTCAGGGGCCGATCCGCTCGACGGGCGTAGATCTCGATGTGGCCCTGAACGGCTCCGGGTTCTTTGTGGTTCAAACCCTGGACGGCCTGCGCTATACCCGGGCGGGAAACTTCACGCTGAACCGCGACGGGGAGCTTATCACTCATAGCGGTCACCGGGTGATGGGTGAAGGCGGCGCGATCCGGCTCGATCGCGGACCCGTGGAGATCGACCGCCAGGGAGTCGTCAGCGACGGGGAGCGGATGGTCGGGCGGCTCAGGGTCGTTGACTTCACGCAGCCCTACGCTCTTGAAAAGGAACAGGGCCAGCTCTTCAGGCTGCGGGACGAGACAATCGTTCCAACAGCGGCCAGGGAGACCGAGGTGATCGCGGGAAGTCTGGAGACCTCGAACATGGGTGTCGTGGAGTCGATTGTGGGGCTCATCGACACGCTCAGGACCTTTGAGGCGTACCAGCGGATGCTCCAGGCGATGGACCAGACGGTTCAGCGCTCAGCCAACGAGATCGGCCGCGTGTGACGGTCGAAAGGAGAAAACGATGATCCGGGCGCTCTTCACGGCGGCAACAGGGATGCAGGCCCAGCAGCTCCAGCTCGACACCGTTTCGAACAACCTGGCCAACGTCAACACCACGGGCTTCAAGCGGAACCGCGTTGACTTCCAGGACCTGATCTACCAGACCTTCCGTCCGGCTGGGGTGAGGCAGGCCGAGGGGGCGCAACTTCCGAGCGGGCTCCAGGTGGGGCTCGGGACCAAGCCGGCAGCCACTCAGAAGATCTTCCTTCAGGGCGACTTCCAGCAGACCGACAACCCGCTGGATATGGTAATCGAGGGGCCGGGGTTCTTCCAGGTGGTCCGACCTGACGGGACCCAGGCATACACCAGGGCCGGCGCGTTCAAGAAGGACTCCGCGGGCCAGATCACCACGTCGGACGGCTTTCAGCTTCAGCCGGCGATCACCATTCCCCAGGACGCCGTAGAGATATCTATCGGGACTGACGGGAGCGTCTCCGCCATCATCGCAGGCCAGACCTCTCCCCAGCAGATCGGGACCATAGAGCTGTCCCGCTTCGTCAACCCGGCCGGCCTCAACGCCATCGGCAGGAACCTTTTCCTCACCACCGCCGCCTCCGGAGACGCCGTTACGGGGCAACCGGGGTCACAGGGCTTCGGCACGCTGGGCCAGGGGTTTCTTGAACTGTCCAACGTGAAGGTCGTCGAGGAGATGGTGAACCTGATCGTCGCCCAGCGGGCTTACGAGGCCAACTCGAAAGCGATCCAGACAGCCGACCAGATGCTCGGCATTGCCAACAACATGCGCCAGTGATGAAGGTCCGGCGACCTCAGAGCGCGCGCGGAGGAAACTTCAATGGATCGTGACCTGGAGCACCGGGCTATTGAGCGGGCGATCCTGATTTTGGCGATCGCCCTCTTCGTCGTGCTCATTCTCGTCACAAGCGGGCACGCAGGGATCACTGTCACTCTCCGCGAGGAGGCGTCAGTCACGGGCGCCGAGATACCCCTGGGGTCGATAGCGGCAGTGAGCGGAGGGGACAGCGAGACGCGGAGTAAATTCGAGCGCGTCACGGTGGGGCAGTCGCCGATTCCCGGAAGCAGCAGGACGGTGGACCTGGACACCGTGAAGCTCAGGCTCAGGCAGGCGCGGCTCGACCTGGCGCGGGTGACGTTTGCCGGGGTCGATCGGATCGCCGTGAGCCGCGTCGCCCGGAGGGTGGCCTCCGATGAGATCGTTGAGGCCGCTCGCGAGGCTGTGAGAGAACGGATCGGGCAAACCGGCGAGCAGATCGAGATCGAGCCGTTGTCGCAGCCTCAGGAGATCCTGGTCCCGGTGGGAACGCTCTCCCTCCGGGGACTGCTCCGAGGGGACGTGACGAGCCTGGCCCACGCTGTGGTTGAGGTCTGGGTGGACGGTCTTTTCCAGCGCTCGGTGTCGATCACGCTCCGCGTCGATCGGTTTCTGGAAGTGATGGTGGCGTCGAGGGCGATCCGCCGGCAGGCAGTGCTGGCCGAAGACGAGTTCAGGCTGGAGCGCCGCGCCTCCGGACAGATTCCTCCCGGGGCGTTCAGCCGCTCAGAGGACGTTGCGGGAAAGCAGGCGATCCGTGACGTCAAGGCCGGCGAGGTGCTGACCTCGCGAGCGCTTCAGCCCCCCCCGGTAGTCCAGAAAGGCGATCTGGTGACGCTCGTTGTCGAGGGGAAGGGGTTCAGGATCACCGCGAGCGGAAAAGCCAACGAGGCCGGACGCCCGGGGCAGCTTATTCGCGTGACCAACCTCTCCTCGCGGAAGGAGTTGTACGGCCGCGTGGATGAGGGGCGCGAGGTCAGGGTCGCGCACTGAGGAGGGCCTGATGCTTTGGAAGTTCCTCGTAGCCTTGGTAGTCTGGGTTTCCGCCGCGGCGCCGGCCCATTCCCAGTCGATCTGGTCAGCCGTCGGCTCCCCGTACGCTGACCACCGCGCCCGGGCGGTGAACGACATCGTGACCGTTGTCATCGGAGAGAGTTCCGAGTCAAAACGGTCGGCGCAGACAAAGACGTCCAAGGAGAACTCCATCGGAGCCGGTCTGGGCAGTTTTCCCAGCGTCTTCGGCATTGAGGCCGCACTGAAGAAAGTATTCAGGATCGACGCCCAAGCCAAGTCGGCCCACGAAGGAAAGGGGAACATCGACAGGTCGGACACGGTGACGGCGACTATCACGGCTCGCGTCGTCAAAGTGCTCGAAAATGGCAACCTGCTCATCGAAGGGCGCCGCGCTGTGGCTGTCAACGACGAGACCCAGTATCTAGTGCTGAGCGGAGTCATCCGTCCTCAGGACGTCTCGATCGACAACACGATCCCCTCCACCAAGGTGGCGGACGCCGAGATTCATATGGAGGGCTCCGGGATCCTGGCTGAAAAGCAGCGGCCGGGCATCCTCCAGCGCGTGTTGGACTGGCTATGGCTCTTTTAGGGGATCGGGGGTCGGGGATCGGGGGTCGGGATTGGTTCGCCGCCCTGCTGCTGGTTTTGATGATGACAGCGGTGGCTGCGGCTGAAGTGCGCGTCAAAGACGTCGCGCGGATCCAGGGGGTGCGCGAGAACGAGATCTTCGGATACGGTCTGGTGGTGGGCCTCAACGGGACAGGGGACCGGTCGGGGTCGAGCCCGTTCACTCCTCAGTCCGTCGCCAACATGCTCCAGCGAATGGGGATCAGCGTCCCGAGGACGGCGCTCTCTCTCAAGAACGTGGCCGCCGCAGTCGTGACGGCCAAGCTCCCTCCGTTCGTCAAGGCGGGGACCCAGGTGGACGCTCTCGTCTCCTCCATCGGCGACGCCACGAGCCTCCAGGGGGGTACGCTGCTCCTCACCCCGCTTCAGGGCGGGGACGGGAAGGTCTACGCCGTGGCTCAGGGGCCGCTGTCTGTCGGAGGGTTCCAGTTCATCGCGTCGGGAACGTCGGAAACGGTGCAGAAAAACCACCCCACGGTGGGGCGGGTCCCAGGCGGCGCGACGATCGAGCGGGAGGTGCCGATGTCGCTCAACCCTCAGGGGGTGACCGTTACCCTCTCTTCGCCTGATTTCACGACCGCGGCGAGGCTGAGCAAGGCTGTCAACGGCGAGCTGGGCGGCAGCCTCGCCAGGGCCGTTGATCCCGGCACCGTGGTTGTCTCTGTCCCGGTCGATTACCGGGAGCGCCTCGTTGAGTTTGTCGCCATGGTGGAGAACGCCAAGGTCGAGATCGACGCCCCGGCGAAGGTGGTCATAAACGAGCGGACCGGCACGGTCATCATGGGTTCAGAGGTGAGGATCCGCTCCGTCGCCGTCTCCCACGGCAACCTCTCGATCCACATCAAATCTGAGCTTCAGGTCTCCCAGCCGCCGCCGTTTGCCCCTCAGGGGAGCCAGACTACCGTTGTGCCTCAGACCCAGACGACGGTGAAAGAGGAGAAAGGAAACCTCGTCCTGCTGCCCGAAGGGGCCTCCATCGGCGAAGTGGTGAAGGCCTTGAACGCGATCGGAGCGACCCCGAGAGACCTGATCGCCATACTTCAGGCTATAAAGCAGGCCGGAGCGCTTCAGGCGGCGCTGGAGATCATGTGAAATGGACCCTTCCGTCGTCTCCTCCAGGATTGCTCCTGCGGCGAGCAACGCTTCTGGAAGCGAAGAAGCAAAGCTTAGGAAGATCTCTCAGGACTTTGAGGCTATCTTTTTGAATTTCCTGCTTAAAGGGATGAGGCAAACCGTTACAGAGTCGGGAGGGCTTCCCAAAGCGGCTGGCCACGATCTCTACCAGCAGCTCTTCAACGAGGAGATCTCGAAATCACTGGCCCGTTCGCGCGGTGCTGGAATCGGAGAGATGATCTACAGGGAGCTGACCAGACAACGGCCCGTTACCGTCAGGCCGAAGCAAGTTGAGCCCCCGGTAGAGAAGTTACCCTCGGAGGTTGGAGAACATCAGCGCTAAATACCTGAAAAGAAAGGAGGTGAACGGCAGGGGGTCCCTTTCGCAGATTGTTGCTTAAGTTGGCGGCGGTAGCTGCCGATCTTAATTGTGGCTATCTGCGCAAGGAGACACGGTGGTAAAGATCCCGGATGAAGAGCGGATTTCCGGGGCCCAACCGGGCCGGGTGAACCCGGCCCAAGGCCCACGGCCTGAGGCTCCGGAACGCCAGCGACGGGGGAGCACCCCCCGAGGGGACGAGGTCACCCTCTCCCCGAAAGCCCAGGAGTTTCAAAGGGCCCGCGATCTCTTAAGCGAGGCCCCCGATGTGCGCGAGGAAGTGGTAAAGCGGCTCAGGGCCGCGATTCAGAGCGGCGCATATCGGGAGGATCCGGAGGCGATTGCGGAGAGGATGCTGGCCGAAGGGCTCTTCCAGGATCTCTTCCGCGACCGCTAGCCGGACCGGATGGAGGATCTCTTCCACGATCTAGTCGCCCTCCTGGCTCAGGAGGCGGCCGAATACCGGCAGTTGCTTGCCCTCCTCGAAGACGAAGAGCGCGCCCTCCGCAGTGGAGATTCTGGCCGCGTTGCAGAGCTGACCAAGCGGAAAGAGACCCTGGCCCTCGAGCTCAAGGTCCTGGAAGAAGCCCGCGCTACGCTCATGGAGCGGCTGTCGGCGCGCCTGGCGATGCCGGTGGAGTCGGTAACCCTCACGAGACTTCTGGATATCGTCCCGGCCGCGCTCGCTCCCAGCCTTAGTGAGCTTCGCGACGAACTGACAGACCTCACGGGGCGGCTCTTTGAGGCGAACCGGCGGAACGGGTTCCTTCTGGAAAGGAGCCTCGCTCACGTGCGCGGCGCTCTCTCCCTCCTGACCTCTCTCGTCACTCATCCGGCAACCTACGAGCCTAACGGCCAGCTCTTCGGCTCCGGCTCCTCGGTCACGATCTTCGACCGCCGCGTCTAAGCCTTCCTGCTCCTGATGGCTGGAGTGTTCGGGAGCCTCGAGATCGCCCGCCGGGCCCTCCTCGCCCATCAGATGGCCCAAAGGGTCGTGGGCCAGAACGTGGCCAACGCTGCCACGCCGGGCTACAGCCGCCAAAGGGTCGAGCTTGCCCCTGTTTCGGTCCAGTCATCCCCTGTCGGCGCCGGGGTTGAGATCGCCGCCGTCCGCAGAATTCGGGAGCGGTTCCTCGACTTCCAGCTACTCTCTGAGCGGCAGGAGCTGGGGAGCCGCGAGGCCCGGGAAGGTATCCTCCTCCGCCTCGAAGGGATCCTCTACGACACGGGCGAAGGGGGGATCGGTTCGGCGATTGATGCCTTCTTCGGAAGCCTTCAAACCCTGTCGGCGCGTCCGACAGACACGGCGGCGAGAGAGGCGGTTGTTCAGCAGGGATCCACCCTGGCTTCGGTAATCCGCCAGACCCGGGACAGGCTGGACAGTCTCAAGGAAGACCTGGCCGGTGAGATCTCCCTGCGGGTTGACGAAGTCAACGACCTCCTTTCAGAGATTGCCTCCATCAACGGAACGATTCAGAGAGCCGGGAATGCCGTCCCCAACGAGCTTCTCGACCAGCGTGACCAGCTCGTCACCACTCTTGGCAAGCTGCTGGGCGTCTCGGTGGTGGACAGGGCGGATGGGACGGTCCAGCTCACTGTGGCGGGGAGCGGGATTATCGTGATGGACGGCGCGACCGCACACTCGCTGACAGCCACCACCAACCTCGTCACTGACACCATCGACCTGACAGTTGACGGCGTCGCGATAGCTCCGGCGAGCGGGGCGCTTGCCTCAGTTGTCGCCGCCAGGAACGATTCGAGCGGTGTGGTCAAGCAGGCGGTGACCGACCTCGACAGCCTCGTTGCAACGATCATCGAGGAGGTGAACCGCCTCCATTCTGACGGCGCGGGGCTCACGGGCCACTCGACCATCACGAGCGAGAACGCGGTCACATCTTCGCTTCTGCCCCTGACAGCAGCGGGGCTTCCGTTCACTCCCGTCACCGGCTCGTTCCAGGTGATCGTCCACGATTCCACCGGCTCTGTGCTCTCCACCGTCACGGTGGCGGTGACTGCGGGGACGACGACCCTTGAGGACGTCAGGGCGGCCATCGACGCCGACCCGAACCTCACAGCCACCATCACGGGAGGACAGCTCACTGTCACCGCCGGAGGAGGAAACACCTTCGCCTTCGCCAACGACACGAGCGACGCGCTCTTAGCCACTGGTCTCAACGGCTTCTTTTCGGGGTACGATTCGCTGACCATGGACGTCTCAGGCGTCGTCATGAACGACTCGAACAAGGTCGCCGCGGCGCGGGCCGATGCCGCCGGGCTCGTCCACCAGGGGGACAACCAGAATGCCCGGGCCATGGCGGAGCTCGCCACTGCCCTGACCATGTCGTCAGGGACGGCCACCTTCACCGGCTTCTACGGGTCGGTGGTGGGCCGGGTGGGGGCCCAATCGCGCGACGCCCAGCAGAGCGTCGAGGCGCAGACAGCCGCCGTGGAGTTGCTCCAGAACCTGGAGCAGCAGACCTCAGGGGTTTCCATCGACGAGGAGATGGCGAACCTGATGCAAAGCCAGTACGCCTATCAGGCTGCGGCGAGATACATCAACGTGGTGAACGACATGCTCGACACGCTGATCAACCGGATGTAGAGGCGCGCGAAGGGACGAAAGCGGTGAGAGTCACGAACTCGATGCTCAGCGCGCAGGTGCTTAGGAATCTCCAGCAGGCCCTGGGACAGGTCGCGAAGCGCCAGGACCAGGTCGCCAGCGGGAAGCGGATCCTGGCGCCGTCGGACGACCCCACCGGGAGCGCCCAGGCGCTGGCGCAACGCTCAAAGCTGCGCGCCACGGAGCAGTACCAGAAGAACGTCGGTGAGGTCAGGGGGCACCTGGAGTCGGTGGAGGCCACGATTCAGTCAGTGGTCGAGCACTTGACGCGGGCCCAGGAGACCGCGGTCCGGGGGGCCGGAGATACGCTCGGAGCCCTGGAGCGCCAGGGGCTGGCCGTCTATGTTGACCAGCTCCTGGAGAGCCTCGTTGCGGAAGCGAACACCCGGGAAGGAGGGCGGTACCTCTTCGGCGGCCAGGAGTCCACGACCGCCCCTTACAGCGTGACGAGGAACGTGAACGGGCAGATCACCGCGGTGGCTGAGAACCCGCGAGGGATCAGCGACGAGGTGGCAGTGGAGATCGGGGAAGGGGAGAGCATCACTCTCACTGTTCCGGGGCCCGACGTCTTTGGCGATCCCGCCGATCCCACCTACGCCTTCGACGTCCTGATAAGGCTCAGGGACAGCCTCGACACGAATGACGGAGCCGGAGCCCAGGCGGCTATTGATGAGCTGGAGACGGCGATCCAAAGAGGGCTGGTGACCTCCACAGTGGTGGGGTACCGCCTGAACCGTCTCGACTTGGCCCAGGCTCGCCTCGAGGGGGAGGCGATCGGGCAAACTGACCGGCTCTCCCGGATCGAGGACATCGACATGGCCCAGGCCGTCTTGCAATTCCAGCAGCAGGAGATCATCTATCAGGCGGCGCTGGCCGCAGGAGCGCGGATCATTCAGCCCACGCTCCTCGACTTCCTAAGGTAGGGGATCAACATGAGGCTCCTGACACGGCAGTTCGGCGAGGTCAGCTACGACGAGACCCAGCTTGTGACGTTTCCCGGAGGGGTCCTCGGTTTTGAGGAGTACAGTCGCTACCTCCTGGTGGAGGCCGAGGACTACCTGCCGTTCCTGCTCCTCCTGTCTATCGACGAGCCCGAGATCGGGTTCCCCCTCATCCCGGTCAGCGCCATTTGGGAGGGGTATGCGCCGAATGTGGCCGAGGAGGAGCTGAAAGCCCTCGATCTCACCGGCCTGGATGGCGAGCTGATGGTCTTCTCCGTCGTCACCCTCGGAAAGGGGAGGGAAGAGATCACAGCTAACCTCCGGGCGCCGATTTATTTGAACGCGTCAAAACGGATCGGGGCTCAGGTCATCGTCGCCGACGACCGCTACCCCATCCGCCACGAGATCCTTACCGCGTAACCCGCGCCGGGACAAGAACCGAGCAGATCAAGGACGCAGGGAGGAGCCGACCGGAGG
>CAZXPE010000049.1:0-586 GCA_964642915.1 uncultured bacterium
TTGAATCGCTCAGAAGAGAGGAGACGGGTTCGAGTTGATTGGGTCGTGGCGACAGCTCCGCTCTCGGCGGGGGTTTGATCTCCCAGCCACGATCCGAGATCGCGGACGTCGCAGAGGAGGAAAATCGGGGCGAGGTTGTGGATGAGGTAGGTGAGCCCCCTGAGCCCGTCAACGCACTCCTCGCGGCTCGGAGAGACGGTCTCGAGGAGCGAAGGGTCAACGCCGAGCCAGACCCCGGTCGTCTGCATCTCCTGCTGAGGAAGCTCGACCTCGCCTGAGCCCACGTTCTCCAGAGTCCCCAGCTTGATCTTCTTGAACCCCACCACCTTCTCAGCCACAAGCAGCTCGCCCTGCTCCACCGCGAACCCGCGCGACGACTCATCGGCCAGGCGCCTGAGGATCCAGACCCCCTTGGCGCTGATCGCATCGGTGAAGTAGTCCACCTGGACGCGCTTGACGTACGCCACCTTCTCCTCGTCCTCCCGGTAGCGCAGCTCCTGGACCTCGAACGGCTCCCCCTCGATGAGGTAGATCGCCTTGGGGTAGATCATTGAGAAGGCGCTCTTCCAGTCCACTTCGGCGATGA
>CAZXPE010000049.1:596-3534 GCA_964642915.1 uncultured bacterium
TTGTCAGAACTGACTGTGCGGAGCGAGAGATGGTCGGCGGGGTAGGTCTCGGCGCTCCAGTGCCAGCGGTCCTTGGCGTGGTGGAGCATACCCTCCTCTTCCAGAAGGCTCAGGTGACCGCTCACGTCCTGGTCGCCGAACCGCTCTCCGTCAGCAAACGGCAGCTCAAAGGCGGCGCACTTGAGATGGCCGACCAGGATGTAGGGGTTTTCAGGGTTGATCCGGGCGTGCTCGGGGGGCGTCCCGAAGAGGTAGTCGGGATGAGTCGCCATGAACTGGTCGAGAGGCGCGCTCGAGGCGACGAAGACCGCCGCCGACTCTCCGCTCCGCCTCCCGGCCCGCCCCGCCTGCTGCCAGAACGAAGCTATGGCCCCCGGATAGCCCGCCAGCACTGCCGCGTCCAGGTGGCCGATGTCAACTCCCAGCTCAAGGGCGTTGGTTGAGACCACTCCCAGCACCTCTCCGGCTCTGAGTCCTTCCTCCACCTCTCGCCTGCGGTTGGGGAGATAGCCGCCTCTGTAGCCACGGACGATCTCGCTCGCGCCGGTTCGATCCTCCACGGCCATCTTGATCGTCGAGAGGAGGACCTCGGTGGCAAGCCGGCTCTGGGCAAAGATGATGGTGGCGATCTTCTCTCTCAGAAAGCGAGTGGCGATCTTAGCCGCCTCGCCGAGATACGGCGCCCTGATCCCAAGCTCGGGGTTCACCACCGGGGGGTTGTAGCAGAGGAAGAGCTTCTCACCGATAGGGGCCCCGCTCTCGGCGATCTCCTCCACTTCCTCGCCGATCAGCCTCTCAGCCAGCTCCTTCGGGTTGGCGATGGTGGCAGAGGCCATGATGAACTGGGGGGCGCTCCCGTAGTGACTGCAGATCCGCTTGAGCCGCCTCACCACGTTCGCCAGGTGGCTCCCGAAGACGCCGCGGTAGGCGTGAAGCTCGTCAATCACCACGTAGCGCAGGTTCTGGAAGAGGTTCACCCACTTGGTGTGGTGGGGGAGAATCCCGGAGTGGAGCATGTCGGGGTTGGTGAGGACCAGGTTTGCGCGCGCCCTCACAGCGCGACGGGCGTCCTGAGGGGTGTCTCCGTCGTAGGTGAACATGCGGAGATCAGGAAGCGACTTCGCCAGCTCCTCAAGCTCGGCGAGCTGATCCTGGGCCAGCGCCTTGGTGGGAAAGAGATAGAGGACGCGGGCCTCTGGCCGCTGGAGGAGCGACTGGAGGGCGGGAAGGTTGTAGCAGAGCGTCTTCCCAGACGCCGTCGGTGTGACCACGACCAGGTGGCGCCCCTTTTCCACAACCTCGAACGCGAGGCGCTGGTGGGAGTAGAGCTGGTCGATCCCTCGATCCTTGAGGGCGTCAACCAGGCGGGGGTCGAGAGAAGAGGGAAACGGAGCGAAGACCGGCGGGCGGGAGGGGAAGTGACGGGTGGCTGTGATTGAACTCCCCGTCTCAGGGGAGGTTAAGAGCCCATCCAGGAGATCCGTGAGTGATCGGCGGGCCACCCTCACCTCCGAAGTTTTGCCCATCTTAGGACCCGGGCCGAACAGTTGTCAACTTCCGGAGACGGGTGATCCCTCCTCTGGCGCCATTGGACCCGCCTCTAAGGCTACTCACCCCCCAATTTTTGCCAGTGGGCATTGCGGTCTTGACACCCTTTTACCCCTTAGGTTACGATTTGGTCCAGTCATCGGACCACGCGTGGGCATTACCGCTCACGACAACCAAAGGGCTTGCGCAATGGGGCGCGGCCTCGGCCGCCACAGACAGGTTTCCCACCCCAGTAGAAAGGAGAAAACGGCATGAGTGACGAGAAGAAAGCCCAGCAGGAACGTCCGAAGACCCTCTCCCGCCGGTCGATGCTCAAGGGGGCGGCTACCGCGGCAGGCGCGGCGGCGGCGACGATTGGCTTCCCCAGGGTCGTCAAGGCTCAGGGGCCGATCACGATGCGCTGGCAGAGCACGTGGCCGTCCAAAGATATCTTTCACGAGTTCGCGCTCGACTTCGCCAAGAAGGTCAACGACATGACCGGCGGCGACCTTAGAATCGACGTGCTGCCCGCCGGCGCGGTGGTCCCGGCCTTCGGCCTGCTGGAGGCGGTGTCCAAGGGCACGCTCGACGGTGGCCACGGCGTGCTCGTTTACCACTACGGCAAGCAGACGGCGCTCGCGCTGTGGGGGTCGAGCCCGGCCTTTGGCATGGACGCCAACATGCTGCTCTCCTGGCACAAGTACGGCGGGGGCAAGGAGTTGCTCAACAAGGTCTATGCGTCCATCGGGGCCAACGTCGTCTCCTTCCCGTACGGCCCGATGCCGACGCAGCCGCTGGGCTGGTTCAAGAAGCCGATCACCAAGCCCGACGACTTCAAGGGGCTCAAGTTCCGCACCGTGGGCATCTCGATTGACCTCTACACCGGCCTGGGCGCGGCGGTCAACGCGCTGCCGGGCGGCGAGATCGTTCCGGCGATGGACCGGGGGCTGCTCGATGCCGCCGAGTTCAACAACGCCAGCTCAGACCGCCTCCTCGGTTTCGCCGACGTCTCCAAGGTGTACATGCTGCAGAGCTACCATCAGAACGCCGAGCAGTTTGAGATCACGTTCAACAAGACCAAGTTCGACGCGCTGCCGGCGAAGATGAGGGCGATCATCGAGAACGCCGTGGAGGCGGCGTCTGCGGACATGTCGTGGAAGGCGGTCGACCGCTACTCGAAGGACTACATCGAGCTTCAGACCAAGGACAAGGTCAGGGTCTACAAGACCCCGGCCTCCGTGCTGCAGAAGCAGCTCGAGGTTTTCGACGAGGTCGCGGCGAAGAAGTCGGCCGACAACCCGATGTTCAAGGAGGTCATCGAGTCGCAGCGCGCCTTCGCCGCGCGAGCGGTGAGGTGGGAGCTCGACACCGTCGTCGACCGGCGCATGGCCTATAACCACTACTTCGCTCC
>CAZXPE010000049.1:3544-13301 GCA_964642915.1 uncultured bacterium
CGGCAGCTCCCGCCGCGAAGCCGGCTGCGCCACCCGCAGCGCCTCCGGCGAAGAAGCCGTAATCTGCTCCATAGACCTTCGGTCGGTGCGGCGCCTGCTGGTATACTTCGGCAGGCGCCGCACCTGCGTTAAGGCTTGGAGAGAGCGTCCGGAGGCCGGCAATGCAAAAGCTTCTGCTGTTCGTTGACAAGGTGAGCACCTGGGTCGGGCATGCGTTTTCCTGGTTCATCGTGGCGCTCACCCTGTTCATTTCGTGGGAGGTGTTCTCGCGCTACGCGCTCGACGCCCCCCACGCCTGGGCCTACGACGCCATGATCATGCTGTACGGCTCGCTGTTCATGATGGCCGGCGCCTATACGCTGGCGAAAAACGGGCACGTGCGCGGGGACGTGCTGTACGGCTTTTTCAGTCCACGCACCCAGGCCACGCTCGACCTCACGCTCTACATCGTGTTCTTCATCCCCGGCGTACTCGCGCTCGTCTGGGCCGGCTACTATTACGCCACCGAATCCTGGGCGATCAGGGAGCACTCGAGCGTCATGGCCGAGGGCCCGCCGATCTACCCGTTCAAGACCATCATCCCCTTGGCTGGCGCCATCCTGCTGGTCCAGGGCGTCGTTGAGGTCATCCGCTGCGTGATCTGCTTGAAGCAGGGCAAATGGCCCTCGCGCGAGGAGGACGTCGAGGAGGTGGATGTGGACAAGCTCAAGGAGATGGTTCACGTCAAAGAAGAGGATATCGAGAGTCTCGATGAGTTGGTGACGCGTAGGAAGGAGCCGGGCAGGTGAAGATGCGCAAAGAGCTTTGGTTCGGCTTCTCGATCATGGCGATCATCGTCATCGCCGTGCTCGCGCTCACGCCGTGGGGCAATCTTCGCACCGGCCACCTGGGCCTGATCATGCTGGCCATGATCGTGGTGACGATCATGCTCGGGTTCCCGACGGCGTTCACGCTCATGGGCATGGGCGTGTTCTTCGCCTGGCTCGCCTACCGCAGTGTCAACCCGGCCCTCGCTGACCGCCAGGTCCTGGATCTCATGGTGCAGCGCACCTACGGCGTGATGCGCAACGACGTGCTGATCGCGGTGCCGCTGTTCGTGTTCATGGGCTATCTCGTCGAGCGGGCGGCCCTGATCGACCGGCTGTTCAAGAGCCTGCATCTGGCCCTCGCGCGCGTGCCGGGATCGCTGGCGGTCGCGACCACGGTCACCTGCGCTGTCTTCGCCACGGCGAGCGGCATCATCGGCGCGGTGGTGACGCTGATGGGCCTGCTCGCGCTGCCGCCGATGCTGCGGGCGGGCTACAGCATCCCGGTGTCGGCCGGCTCGATCACGGCCGGAGGCACGCTCGGCATCCTCATCCCGCCCTCGGTGCTGCTGATCCTCTATGGCGCGACCGCCGGGGTGTCGGTCGTTCAGCTCTACGCGGGGGCGTTCTTGCCCGGCTTCATGCTTGCGGGGTTCTATGTGGGCTATATCATTATTCTGGCGAAGCTGAGGCCAGGGTTGATGCCCCCCCTGCCGGAGAGCGAGCGGAGGGTGGAGCTTCCGCCCCTCTCGCGGGCGCTGGCGAGCCGCGGGCGCAATGCGCTTGGCGGGCTCCTGCGCGCGCTCGCCGCGGGTGGCGCCAGCGTGCCCAAACGCGCGGCCCTCGGTCAACTCCTCGTCACATTGATGCCGGCGCTGGCAATTGCCGCCGTTCTGGGTGTTACCTACCGGGCGGCCACCGCGCCGGTGGTCGAGGTCGCGGTCGTGGCGTCCGGGCTCATCGGGGCGACGGAGGAGGTAAAAGAGACAGGGCTGATCGGCGCAGTGCCGGCGGAACCTGAGGGAACGGGCATCAAGGAGCCCGAGGCCGAAGGCGCGCAGGAGATCACTCCGCCGCCAGGCGCTCGGGCGCCAAGCCCGAGCGGCTCCCCGCGCCGGCTTGGTTCTGGGTCGTGCTCGGTAGCGGTGCCGGCGCGCTCCTGCTGATGTACTGGCTCTGGAGCTGGGAGCGGCTCGAAGTGTTCAAGATGCTGCTGACCTCGTTCTTTCCTCTCGCGGTCCTGATCCTCGGCGTGCTCGGCTCCATCGTACTCGGCCTTGCCACGCCCACCGAGGCGGCCGCGGTGGGCGCCTTCGGCGGGTTCGTGCTGGCCGCGGTCTACCGCTTCGGCGAGCACTGGCGGGGGGCGGGATCGGAAGGGAGGAACCGGGGCTCAGCAGTTCTCCGCACCGCGAAAGAGTTCGGAGGGATCGTCAAAGAGTCCTCCTTCCTCTGCGCCAAGACGACCGCGATGGTCTGCTGGCTCTTTGTCGGCTCGGCGATCTTCTCCGCCGCGTTCGCGCTTCTCGGGGGGCAGGCGCTGGTGGAGAAGTGGGTGCTGTCGCTGGATCTCACGCCGATCCAGTTCATGATCCTCGCCCAGTTCATCATCTTCATCTTGGGTTGGCCGCTCGAGTGGACCGAGATCATCGTGATCTTTATGCCGATCTTCATCCCGCTGCTCCCCCACTTCAACATCGACCCCCTGTTTTTCGGGCTGCTGGTGGCGCTGAACCTCCAGACCGCGTTCCTGTCGCCTCCCGTGGCGATGGCGGCGTTCTACCTCAAGGGGGTCGCGCCTCCCCACGTGACGCTGAATCAGATTTTCGCCGGCATGATGCCGTTCATGGGCATCCAGGTTATCGCGATGGTGCTGTTGTACCTGTTCCCCGGCATCGGCCTCTGGCTCCCGTCGGTGCTCTACGCCCGGTAGCGCCTGGAGCCTGATTGCGATCCTGAGCTGAAGCGTGGGAGGGGTGAAGGGAAGGCCCCTGATGGCTGGCGACTGAATATGACTGAAGCGCTCCACCGCCTTGATCTCATCGGCGCCGCGCAAAGATTGCGGGAGGGCCGGCTCACGAGCGAAGCCTACACCTCGGCCCTGCTGGAGCGCATCCGGGCAGTGGAGCCGCGGATCGAGGCGTGGGCGTTCCTCGACCCCGATCACGCGCTCGCCCAGGCGCGCGCGGCCGACGAACTCAGACTCTCCGGCCGCCCTGTCGGGCCGCTTCACGGCGTCCCAGTAGGGGTCAAGGACATCTTCGACACCGCCGACATGCCGACCGAGTTTGGCTCTCCGCTCTACGCGGGGCGCACCCCTTCACGCGACGCCACCGTGGTCTCGATGCTGCGCGCTGCGGGCGCCGTGATCCTGGGCAAGACCGTGACGACTGAGTTCGCCACGTACACCCCCGGCAAGACCCGCAACCCCCAGAACCCCGAGCACACTCCGGGCGGCTCCTCCAGCGGCTCGGCGGCGGCGGTCGCCGCCGGCATGGTGCCGCTCGCGCTGGGCAGCCAGACCAACGGTTCGACCATCCGCCCGGCGTCGTTTTGCGGAGTCTACGGTTTCAAGCCCACTCACGGACTGATCCCGCGCCACGGGATGCTCGCCATCTCCCGCACGCTCGATCACGTCGGCCTCTTTGCGCGCACGATCGAAGATGTTGCGCTACTCATGGAGCAACTTGCGGGGTACGACGAGAGCGATCCCGACACACGGCCGCGTGCGCGCATCCCCTTCGTAGAGGTGGCGGCCGAGGAGCCGCCGCTCGACCCGATGCTCGCCTTCGTGAAGACGCCGTACTGGGAACGCGCCGACGAGGAGACGAAAGCCGGGTTCGGGGAGCTGATCGAGCACCTTGGAGACCGTGTCGAAGAGGTCGATCTGATCCCGTCCGCGGCCGAGGCATGGGAGTGGCACCGGACCATCATGGAAGCCGAGATGGCGGCCAATCTAGAGAGGGAGTGGGAGAGGGGCCGCGACCGCCTCTCTCCGTCGCTGCGGGCCCAGCTCGAGCGCGGCCGGGCGGTATCCGCGCTCGACTACCAGCGCGCTGTCTCCCGGATCCGGCCTACGCACGAGAGTTTCCTGGAGCTGTTCGAGCAGCGCTACGACGCCATCCTGACTCCCGCCGCTCCCGGCACTGCGCCGAAGGGTCTTGCCTCGACCGGTGACCCCTCGTTCTGCACCCTCTGGACGCTCTGCGGAATGCCCGCGGTGAGCCTGCCGCTCATGCAGGGCGAAAACGGCCTGCCCATCGGCGTTCAGCTCGCCGGCCCGCGCAACGGCGACGCACGCCTCCTGCGCACTGCCCGCTGGCTCACCGCCAAAGTCTCGGCCGGCTGAGATAACTATGAAGCGGCTCTTCATCCTGTTTGTTCTCGTCCACCTCCTGATCGATCTGGCAGCGCCGTCGCTGCCCGGAGCGTTTCGATTCAACCCGGACGAATCCGTGGTGGGCGTGAAAGTCCAGGCAGTTCAGCTACAAGACTGCAAGCCCGCCGCGCAGGTCAGCCCTCATTGGGAATTTCTCGAACCGTCCCGGCTCGATGCGAAAATCCTTGGCGATTCCGAGAGGAACGTAGGCATACCAGGCCTGATTACGCTTCTTCCGCGCCGGGACCCCTCACCCGACAGGCCTCTCCAGGGCTCCTCCGAAGACCACTGATCGCTCCTCCGCACTCCTGACCTGCCGTCTTCCCTGATTTCACTCCGCCTGCTCAGTGAAGGGCAGAAGCGGAAGTCTGACATTCTGACGGCTTTGCGACGGAGCGTCCCAAATGAAGATAAAGGAAGGATATGAGGGTGTCATTGTGGCTCTTGCGATGATGGCCGTGGTCTTCACGATCGCCGTGATCATCAAGCTGCTGTTTTAGCCCATGGAGCTTCGCGAGCTTCTGACCGGACTCGTCATCCTCCACCCTCCGGTCAGCTTGACCGGAGGGTGGAGCACCTGAATTCTTGGTATAATCGGGACGCTGTCCGGAAGGCCCGTGGAGTTCCTGTCGTGAAAAGCGATCCGAGAACAGGTCCATGAAATTCACCCTGCGTCTCCTTGGAGCGACCTGGCTGGCGGTGATGCTCGTCACCGCCAGCTTCGCCCTCGTCTCGATCCAGGCCGAGCGATCCCGCCTGACTGACGATCTGGAACGGCGCGCGTGGCTGCTCGGAGAAGGGCTCAGAGAGGCGGTGGAACCCATCATCGAGAGGGCGCCCGCGTCCCGGATCGAGCGGATTGTGAAGAAGTTCGGAACCCCGACCAGGGGGATCGCGGTCTACGACAGGTTCGCCGGTCTCCTGGTGGCGACCTCAGACCTGGCTCCCAAGCTCCCCCAATCCCTTCCGTTCGTTTCAGAGGCCATGACCTCCGCCTCCGTCCAGAAAGGCGTCGAATCCCTCGGAGGGCAGGAGACCTACTATTACGCGGTCCCTCTGCTCGGCGAAGAGCGGTCCTCGGGAGCGCTGGTGATCTTCTACGACGCCAGCCACATCGAGCGGCGAGTCTGGGAGCTGGCGCGGTATAACGCGATCCGGTTCTTCGTCTTGGCGGGCACGCTCTCGCTCATCACCCTCGTGGTCGTGAGGTGGAGCATCACCCATCCGCTGGCCAAGATGGCCGAGTGGGCCAAACAGCTCAGGAGCGGGACGACCGTTCCGCCGCCGGGGGGAGCCGACGGAGGGATCTTCGGGTCTCTCGCCTCTGAAGTGACGGGGCTGGCCAAGAGCCTCTCTCACGCCAGGGCGGCTGCCGAGCAGGAGGCCTCCCTCCGACTGAGCGCCGAGTCTCTCTGGACAGGAGAGCGACTGAAACAGTTTGTGCGCACCCGGATGACGGACCGGCCCCTCATCGTCGTCTCGAACCGTGAGCCACTGAGCCACGTCTGGCGAGGCCGCCAGATCCAATCTCTCATCCCGGCGAGCGGGCTCGTCACCGCTCTGGAGCCGGTCATGCGGGCCTGCGGGGGGGTCTGGGTCGCCCACGGGAGCGGAGACGCCGATCGTGAGATGGCGGACTCCCGCGGGACGCTCCGCCTGCCCCCGGATGACCCCCGCTACACGCTCAAGCGGGTCTGGCTCTCGGAAGAGGAAGAAGGCGGGTACTATTATGGGTTTGCCAACGAGGGGCTCTGGCCTCTCTGTCACATCGTTCACGCCCGCCCGACCTTCCGCCCTGAGGACTGGGCTCACTACGCCGGAGTCAACCGGAAGTTCGCCGAGGCGATCCTCGAAGAGATGGCTGAGGTGGAGGCGCCGGTGGTTCTGATCCAGGACTACCACTTCGCCCTGCTCCCGCGCCTCATCAAAGAACAGCGCCCCGACGCCCGGATCGCCATCTTCTGGCACATCCCCTGGCCCAACCCCGAGGCCTTCGGAATCTGCCCCTGGCAGCCCGAGATCCTCCGGGGGATGCTGGGGGCGGATCTGATCGGGTTCCATACCCAGTTCTACTGCAACAACTTCCTGGAGACAGTGGACCGCGCCATCGAGGCGAGGATTCACTGGGAGCACTTCTCCGTCGTCAGGGGCCAGCACACCACCTCAGTCAAGCCGTTCCCGATCAGCGTGGCGCCGGAATTCGTCGATGACCCTCCCAAGATTTCCCGGGAGGCCCTCCTTCGGAATCTCGGGATCTCCGCCGAGTTTTTGGGGGTGGGAGTGGAACGGCTCGACTATACGAAGGGACTCCCGGAGCGCTTTCGGGCGATCAAACACTTCTTCGATCAGTATCCCGAATACCGGGAGCGGATGGCCTTCGTCCAACTGGCAGCCCCCAGCCGGAGCCGCATTCCCCGCTACCGGGAACTGGAGGAAGAAGTCGAGCGGACCGTCCAGGAGATCAACCGGGACCTTCAGACCAAGCACTGGAGGCCGATCCTCTTCCTCAAGGGCCACCAGAATCACCGGGAGATCTGGCCGTTCTACCGGTGGGCCGACTTCTGCATGGTCACTTCTCTCCACGACGGGATGAATCTGGTGGCCAAAGAGTTTGTCTCTGTCAGGGACGACGAGGATGGAATCCTGATCCTGAGCCGCTTCACCGGAGCTTCCTATGAGCTCCGCGACGCCCTCCTCGTGAACCCCTACGATGTGGACGAGGTCGCGGGAGCGATCCGGGCGGCGATCGAGATGACCCCCGACGAGCGCCGGAGCCGGATGGCCCGGATGCGCCAGGTCATCCGGGAGCACAACATTTACCGCTGGGCCGGCCTCCTCCTGAGCGAGCTCTCCCATCTTCCTATCGAAGAGTTGGGAGCGAAGGCACGCTGACCCTCTCCGCGTCGCCACGCTCAGAGACTCTCCGCCCTCTCTACGATCGGCTCGGATCCCATCTGGGATCGGGAGGGAGCCTGATCCTGATTCTCGATTTCGACGGCACCCTTACGCCCATCGTGAGCCGCCCCGAGGCGGCCCGGCTCGACCACTCGACCAGGGGGACGCTTCGGCGCCTGGCCGCACACCCCCGCGTCGGGCTCGCGATCCTCTCAGGCCGGTCGCTTCGTGATGTCCGGCGACGGATCAGCCTCCCCAATATCGTGTACGGAGGGTGCCACGGCCTTGAGATCCAGGGGCCCGGCGTCCGGATCACCGACCGGAGGGCCGGTGAGGTCCGCGCCCGCCTCGGAGCCGCAACGAGGACTATCGAGGACACGCTCGCCCGCTTCCCGGGAGTCCGGGTGGAGCGGAAGAAATATTCGGTCGCCATCCACTACCGACGCCTGGCTCAGGCGCGAACAGGCGGCCTCCGTTCAGTGGTCCGGCGGGCTGCGGGCAGACATGGCCTGGGGATCATCCGGGGGAAGAAAGTCTGGGAGCTTGTCAGGCCGGGGTTGCGGGGGAAGTCGAAAGCCGTCAAGCTAATCAGATCCCGTCTGAGGAAACGTTGGGAAGGCCGACCCATGCTCACCGCGTACGCCGGAGATGACGCCGCCGACGCGGAGGCGTTCCGATCCCTGGGAGCAGGAGGGATCGCCATCCAGGTCGGCGGCAGGCGCGGGTCGGCGGATTTCCGGCTTCGCGGTGTCCGGGAGGTCCACGCGCTCCTGCGGTGGATTGCGGAGGCCGCAGCGGCTACGAGGCCAGGTGGACGAGGAGCGAGAGGTAGTCCCTGAGATGACGGGTGATGAGGAAGTTCCGGCGCACGTGCTCGCGGCCGGCCTCACCCATCTTCAGCATCAGCTCGGGGTTTGACAGCAGGTACCGGATTCGATACGCGGCTCCCTCCACAGAGTTTACGGTATAGCCGGTCACCCCATAGAGGATCTGAGCGGTAATGCCCCCGGTGGCTCCGCCGATGACGGGCTTCCCCTTCCACATGGCTTCAGCCACTGTCAGTCCGAACCCTTCCCGAATGGACTTCTGGATCACGATGGCGGCCGCCCGCTGGAGGGCGTTGATCTGAAGGTGGGCATCGGGCGGAAGATCGAGGACCAGGATATCCGGGTCCCTCCCCGCCGCTTCCCTGACGCCGGAAAGCACTTGAACCCCTTCGGGATCGTCGGAGGCTCCTCCGCCCGCCAGCACCAGCCTGACGTCGTGATACCGTTTCACGATCCGGTACGCGTTGATGACGCCGACCGGGTCCTTGAAGCGGTCGAACCGCGAGACCTGGAGGAGAAACGGCTTGTCTGTGGGAACTCCGATGGCGTCAAGGGTGGCAGCGATCTCCTTCCTGCTCATGCGTCTGTTTTTCTCCGACAGCGGGTCGATGGAGGGATAGACGAGAAACTGGGGGATCGGGAGCCGCTGGGCAAAGGCGGGGAGAGAGAAGATGGCGGCATCGTACTTCACCACGTGCCGGCGCAGGAACGCCCATGCCTGACGATCGGGAACGGAGAGGTCGATGTGGCAGCGCCACACCCATTTCCCCTCGGCCGGCCGCGCCTCGATAAGCGGCGCCGGCTGGGGATCGTGGATCAGAACCAGATCGCCCTCCAGCCTGAGGCGCTCGGTAGCGGCGCGGTTGACCTCCAGGTAGTGCTCGAGCATGGCCTTGGTGATGACCTGCTCCATTCCCTGAAGCGCATTGTGGAGCGCTTTGGTTGTCGAGAAGAATTCGGTGTCCCCTTCGATCACCTCCCACTCAGCCTTGATCCCGAGATCACTCATGATGGGGACGAGGCGATGGAGAATCTCAGCCACTCCGCCGCCGGAACGGGTGGAGTTGACGTTGAGGAACTTTTTCCCGCGCCCCCGCTCGGCCAATCGGAGGAGAAAATCCACGGCACCTCTCGGCGCCACTCTCCGGTAGGCCTCAATGGTGGTGGCGTCAGCCGGCACGTTCAGGCACCTCAAGCGCCCGGAAGGCCTCAATCCGAGCGAGAAGCTCGGCCCGGATCCGTTCCAACCCTCCGAGATACGGATTGATGCCGGCGATCTCATCGGCCAGAGCGGTCAATCCCAGCTCCTCCCCCAGCCACTCGGCGAAGTCCCCCTGGCGCCTGCCCCGACGGGCCCTCGCCTCCAGCGTGTGCAAGTAAATAGAGCTGGCGTCCACCTCCCTGAGGCCCCGGTCGAATTCCTCCAGGGTCCGCGCCTCAAGGCCAGCGGGAACTTCAACGATGTGAGATTGGACGAAAAAGAACGGCTCGCCGAAGACGACACGGGGGACGGGATGAAGCTGTGAAACGTGGTCATCGATGATGGAGACCAGCTCCTCGCGAAGGCGATCGAGGTCGTGAAACTCGAAGGGATCCACCACGGCGAGACGCTCGGCGAGCACCTGGTCCCGCACCTGGGAGGCGACCCAGTTGGCAAAATCGTTCGGATAGGCGCCGGTCACCCGGTAATGGCGGAGGAAAACGCTGTGGGTGTG
Source organism: uncultured bacterium (assembly GCA_964642915.1). GTDB lineage: Bacteria > Methylomirabilota > Methylomirabilia > Rokubacteriales > CSP1-6 > CAZXPE01. The sequence goes on from CAZXPE010000049.1 coordinate 13,167, forward strand.
GTAATACACCGACCCTACCGGAACCTGCTCCAAAAGCTCCATGAGCTCCCGCTCATCCCAGGCGCGCTGACCCAGAATCTCCCGAAGCTCGATGCAACCAAGAAAACGAAACGGGGTTCGGGCGTGTCCGCTCAT
>CAZXPE010000050.1:0-247 GCA_964642915.1 uncultured bacterium
ACGGGGTGATGCCCCACGTGAAGAAGCCTCCCATCTCCCTCACCGACGACGAGATTCAGGCGGCCCTGGTCTATCTCATCAGCCAGAGCCGGGAGGTGGATGGCGAGATCCTCACCGCCCTGGCCCGCGCCCAGCAACCCTACAAGACCGGCCAGATCCAGGTCAAGGAGACCGTCGCCAAGTTCCAGCTCCCGGAGGGAGACCCGGAGGAGGGCCGACAGGTCTACATCGCGATGAAGTGCTACAC
>CAZXPE010000050.1:257-12805 GCA_964642915.1 uncultured bacterium
CCTGCCACAAGATCGAGGCGGAGAAGTTCCCGGTGGTCAAGGCTGACGAAGGAGGGGTCGGCCCGGACCTCACCGGCGTCGGCGGGGTCCAGACCCCTCTCTATCTCTTCGAATCGATCCTGAACCCCAATGCGGTGGTCATCCAGGGGGAGGGGTTTGCCGGTGAGGATGGGAAATCCAAGATGCCCGAGTTCCACGACACGATGACGCTGAGGCAGGCGGCTGACCTGGTGGCCTATCTCGCCGGCCTGGGGCGTGAGCCCCAAAAGGAGGCGACGAGCGAGCCCAAGCGGGAGGCCAAGACGGCGACGGAGAGAAAATGAGACCGCGGCGACTGCGGCTCACGCTCTTCTGGTGGGTGATCGGCTCGCTCGGCGGGTTCGCAGCCTTCCTCTGGCTGGCCTTCCCCTCCCTCTCCATGGTCCTGGCAAGGAGCGCACTCCCCCTCCCCATGCCGGCAGTGGCCATCGCCATGTACCTCCTCCTTGCCATCCTGGGGGCCTTCCTCTACGTGACCTCAGACCCGGCCAGGCGCCAGGAATTCCTGGCTACTATCTGGACATTTCTGCGGGCTCAAGGCGCCCTGGGGCGCGTTCGCCAGGGATTCTTCGTGGCCGCCCCGCTTGTGATCGGCGGAGTGATCTTCGGCCAGGTCGCTCCTCGCGTGGAGAGCCCCACCGGCCTCCGCATCCAGCACCCCACGATGCCGAGCCGCTTCGAGGGTATTGAAAACCCGCTCCGAACCCCATCCGACGTGCGCGTGAAGCAGTTCATGGAGCAGGAGAACCTCAGAGGGGTTTCCATTGAGCAGACCAGGGCGGCTCTGGTGGAGAAGTGGACGCAAGAGGGCCTGGTTCTCTACGAGAAGAACTGCCGGCCCTGCCACGGGGTGGCTGCGGGCGGCGATGGCCCCATGGCCCGAGCCCTTCCCCTCAAGCCGGCTAACTTCAGGGATCCAGGCACCATCGCCACCGTGGTAGAATCTTTTGCTTTTTGGCGGGTGAACGAAGGAGGGCGAGGGCTTCCCCCCGTGGCCACCCCGTGGGACTCGGCCATGCCGGTCTGGAAGGGAGACCTGAAAGAAGAAGAGATCTGGAAGATTCTCCTGGCCGAGTATGCCACCGCCGGGGTGGAGCCGAGAAAGCCAGAGAAGCTCCAGTGACGCCACCTGCCGGCGGGTGCGCGCGCCTTTAGAGAAAGGAGTGGAGGGAATGCGACGCTTTCACGCTATCGCGGGCATGACGCTTATCCTGGCCCTGGGAGCGAACCTGGCCTGGGGGTATGAGGTGGTGGAGGTCAAGGACGGGGGGACCTTGACCGGCACGGTCAAATTCCTCGGGGAACCCCCCAAGCAGGCTCCTATCCCCGTGAAGAAGAACCGGGACCTCTGCGGGGAAACCGTGCCTTCTGAGGCCCTGGTCCTGGGCCCCGACAAGGGCGTCAAGCACGCCGTGGTGTGGATCGAGGGGATCAGCAAGGGGAAGAAGCCTGACGCCACAGAGGTGGTCGTGGACAACGTCAAATGCCTCTTCGATCCCCATGTGGCAGCCGTGGCGGTCGGCGGAAAAGCCGCCGTGAAGAACTCAGACCCCATCCTCCACAACACCCACAGCTTCCTTGAGAAGGTCACAGTCTTCAACCTGGCCCTTCCCAACCAGGGCCAACTCATCGATATCACCAGACGGCTCAAGAAACCCGGGATCGTGGACATCCAGTGCGACGCCCACACCCACATGAGGGCCTGGCTGGTCGTCAGGGAGGACCCTTACTTCGCTGTCACTGACGGGAGCGGCGCCTTCAAGATCACCGATGTCCCGCCCGGCAAGTACAAGGTCACGGCCTGGCACGAGTCCTGGAAGGTCGTGGGGCAGGACAAGGATGGCCGGCCGATCTACGACAAGCCGGTAATGACTACCAAAGAGGTCACCATCCCTGCCAAGGGCGAGGCGAAGGTGGAATTCGAGCTGAAATAGGCTCCGCCATTTGCTTCGCGCTCCATCACGTAGTGCCCGTGACTCAGAAAAATGAGGGGATCGCCATATTGAGCTTGTGTTCACAAGCTCATAGTGTATATTGGAGTAAGTTGGTCCAGAAACTCCAAGATGCAGATCACGCGCGAATCGGACTACGCCGTCAGGATCGTCGTGGATTTGGCTGGCCGCCCCCAGGGGGAAGTGGTCAGGGCCGACGACCTCGGCGGCAGCACCGGGGTTCCCAGGCCATACCTGGCGAAGATCATCCAGGTTCTTTCCAGGGCAGGCTTCGTTCAGACGCGGCAGGGGCCCCGGGGCGGCGTCATCCTGCTGAAGGACCCCGCCACTGTCACCCTTCGTCAAATCGTCGAGGCAATCGAGGGCCCGATTTACCTCAACCGTTGCCTGATCAGGCCCGGGGAGTGCCCGCGTGACAGCTTCTGCTCGGTGCATCCCGTCTGGGCGCGGATCCAGGCCGTCTTGACTCGGGAGCTCGATGCTGTCACAGCAGAGAGCCTGGCGAATGCGCCGGTGGGCTCTCACCATGCTCAGGGAGGTATTGAATGAGACGATCTCTTTTCAGAAGCGCTGCTTTTCTTCTTGCGTTTGCGATCTTCCGGCCGCCCATCGCCGACTCGTATGACGTCGTCGAGGTGACGAACGGCGGGACCATCACGGGACAGATCACGTTCAGCGGCGAGGTCCCGAAGCTCGAGCCACTCGCGGTCCCAAAGGACGCTGACTTCTGCGGCCAGACCCTCCCCTCTGAAGCTCTCGTGGTTTCCTCCAAAACCAAAGGCGTCAAGAACACCATCGTCTATCTGGAGGAGGTCCAGAAAGGAAAAAGCTTTGCGTCTGCTCAGCCGCTCCTGGACAACGCGAAGTGCCTCATGACTCCCCACGTTCTCGGCATAGTGAAGGGGACCGACCTGGCCATCAAGAACTCTGACCCTCTCCTGCACAACATGCACGCGGCGGCTGACGGCACCACGGTCTTCAACCTGGCGCTTCCGATCCAGGGGCAGACGATCAAGCGGCGGGTGAGGGTGCGTAATCCCGGCGTGGTCCGAGTGACCTGCGACTCGCATCCCCACATGGGAGCCTATCTTCTGGTCCTGGATCACCCCTATTTCGCCATCACCGATGAGAACGGGGCCTACACCATAGCCGACATCCCTCCCGGCAAGTACAAGCTCACGATCTGGCACGAGAGCTGGAAAGTCGTCGGTCACGACAAGGACAAGCGGCCGATGTATGGCCGGCCGACGGCGCAGACGAGAGAGATCGAGGTGCCGGCCAAGGGGACGATGCGTGTCAACTTCGAGCTCAAGTAAGAGCAAAGAGGAGGACGAGCCAATGAAATCCTTTCTATCGTTTGCCGCAGCAATCCTGATGCTTGGGCTCATCATTTCTCCGGCCGTGGCAGAGATGAAGCCGGTTCTGGCCAGGCCGGTGAGCATCGACGGGAAGTATACAGATGGGATAAAGCCCGTGACAGCGTCGGGCCAGTGGGCCGTCAACCAGGCGAAGAAGCTCGGGGCAACGCTCACCGGCAAGACCATCGAGTACGTCCTCACGGTCACCGAAGAGACCATAGACCTGGCCGGCGTGGACTTCCCGGTCTGGGCCTTCGGGAAGGAGGGAGAGAAGGGGACAGTGCCCGGCCCGACCATCGCGGCTGTCGAGGGCGATCTGGTTCGGGTCACCTTGAAGAACAATAGCCGGAACAACCACACGATCCATATGCACGGCCCCCTGACGATCAAGTATGACATGGACGGCGTTCCCGGCGTGGCCCAGGAGCCGGTCAAGCCGGACGAGCAGTTCACCTACGAGTTCGTCGCGTATCCGGTCGGGACCCACATCTACCACTGCCACGTGAACGCCAACGAGCACATGGACATGGGGCTCTACGGCCCGCTCGTGGTGCTCCCCAAGACCCCCGGGGCGGATCTCCCGAAGGGATGGGGGAAGGTCGATCAGGACGTGGTACTCATGCTGGACGAGTGGGACTCAACCTTCTCCAAAGAAGAAGGGTTCAAGTCCACCACGGCGGAGCAGAAGCAGAGCGCCGAGGTGGGCCACCCGAGGAAGATCGCCAACTATAACTTCTTCACTATCAACGGCAACGCCTTTACCGACGACAGGCCAACCGCTCTTCTCGTCAAGCCGGGGCAGAAGGTCCGCGTGAGGATGATCAACATCGGGGCCTGGCCCCACGCCATGCACTTCCACGGCCACAATTTCATGATCACGAACATCGACGGGTATCCTGTCAGGAACCCGCAGCGGGCCGACACCATCAACATCATCCCCGGCCAGCGGATGGATCTGGTCTTCGAGGCAAACCAGGAGGGGCGATGGGTCTGGCACTGCCACATCGTTCCCCACGCGACAAACGACGGGGTGTACCACGGGGGGATGCTGCTCGTCGTGGTCTATCCCGACGGCCTGGACACGAAGAAATATCCGCTGAGCGCGCCGACGAAGATCTCGGGAGGAGAGAAGAAGTGAATGCGACTGATAGCATCCTCGGCCAGGTTCTCGCTCAGCGTGAGCGCGTGGCCGCGCGGTTGGCGCAGATCACGCGCGTCCTCGCCGTGATGAGCGGCAAGGGCGGCGTGGGCAAGTCAGCACTGACTGCCAATCTTGCGGCGGCGCTGGCAATGCGGGGCAAAGCCGTCGGCGTGCTGGACGCGGACATCAACGGCGCATCGGCGGCGGCGATGCTGGGCGCGCGGGGACAAAAACTGGAGATCACCCGGAACGGCGTCCGCCCGGCGATCGGGGTTTGCGGCATCCGCGTGATGTCCATGGACCTGTTTCTAGCCGATGGTGATACGCCCGTGCGGTGGCAACATCCCGGCGGCCTGGCGGCTGACCAATTCGTCTGGCGCGGCACGATGGAAGCGACCGCGCTGCGCGAGTTTCTCTCGGATACGGATTGGGGTGAACTGGATTATCTTCTGCTCGACCTGCCGCCCGGCGCTGATCGCTTTGACACCGTGGCAAGACTCGCGCCGCAGTTGACCGGTCCATCCGCGGGAGGCACGATCGTCGTGACCATCCCGTCGCGGGTGTCCCATCTCGTCGTCCGGCGGGCGGTTGCGGCTGCGCGCGAGTCCGGTGCGCATCTGGTCGGCCTCATCGAGAACATGGCCGGATGCTCCGGCGAGAGCGGCGCGGCCTTCGCCCGTGAGATCGGCGTGCCGTATCTCGGCGACGTTCCCTTCGACCCGCGGCTGGCGCTGGAAACCGACGCCGGCCGCCCTTACGTGCTTGAACACGCAGAGAGCGCGGCGGGGCGGGCCGTTCTGGCTATTGCTTCAGCGCTCTGAATATGAAGTTCATTTGCCAATCCGATAGCGCCGTAATGGAGTGCGTCGAGAACGTCGTCTCCGAGGGCGGCGGCTCGATGTCCCTCACATTCCGATGCCCCACGTGCGGGAACGGGATCGCGATGGTGAGCAACCCCGGCGAGACCCAGTTGGTCCGCTCGCTCGGCGTGACGCTCGGGCGCGGGGCCCCGGCCGGTGCGCCCGAACCCATGTCCATGATCCGCGGAGCGCTGGCCGGCCGGGCTTCTCCCATCCCGGCTGCCGGCGGGCCGGAGCCGGTCTGGAGCGACGCCGCGCTCAGACGCCTTTCCGCTGCGCCGGCGTTCGTGCAGGGCATGATCCGCCGCCTGTACACGGATTACGCCAGGCAGAAGGGCTACGGTGAAATCACGCCGGCGGTAATGAATGAGGCGCGCGAGGCGCTTGGGATGACGGAGATGTGAGAACGATGAAAGAAATGCGCCCTTCCGCGGGGAAGAGTTGTTTCCAGATCGTTGTGATGGTGATGACTCTCCTCCTGCTTCCCCCCGAGCTTCCTGCCGGGGTCAAAGGAACGCCGCAAGGGAAGCCGAGAATATCGGTTGGGGATCCTGCGCCCCTGGAGACGCAGGGGCTGAGGGAGGCCCACGCAGAGGGGAAAGCGATCCTCCTGATGTTCGGGAACCCCTGGCACTGCATCCACTGCGAGAAGGTGTGGTTGAACATCAAAGACCTCCTGCCGAGGTTTGAGAAGAACCTTGCGTTTATCCTTGTGGCCTCCCAGCGAGTGAAGTTCTGGGAGCCCCCCGACGAGAACGTGAGGCTCGCCAAGCGCTACGGGATCGTCGGCGAGCCCTGGGTCTTCCTGATCGACAGAGACGGTGTCGTTCGTCGTATCTTTGTCGGCTTAACCGAAAAGGGAAAGATTGAGGCAGAGCTTACCGACCTCCTCCACCCGTGAAACGGGCATGAGGCCCGGCGGAGTGCTTACGGTCGGCGGTCACGGAGGCCGGGCGAGCGCGGGCCTTATCGTGCTCGCTCTGCTCCTTCTTGTCCCGCCGGTCATTGCGGCCGCCGCCGAAGCGACTGCCGCCGATTACCGGAGTTTCTTCGGCGGAGACTCCCGCTTGGTTGTCTGGATCGTCGCCCAGGTTCACCTCATGTTCGGGGCGTTCGTCCTCGGGGTGCCGATCTTCGCCTCGATCGTCGAGATCATCGGCTGGCGCACGGGCGACCCCCGCTATGACCGTCTGGCCCACGAGTTCACCGCGCTCCTCTCAGCCGCTTTCTCCACGACGGCGGCCTTCGGCGGCCTGCTCGTTTTTGCTCTCATCGGTCTCTACCCGAAGTTCATGGCCTTTCTCACCTCGATCTTCCACACGACCTATTACATCTACGCCCTCCTCTTCTTCGCCGAGGGGTTCACCCTCTACCTCTACTACTACGGCTGGGAGCGGATGAGCGGGCGGTGGAAGGGGCTCCACGTCATCCTGGGGATTCTCCTGAACGTCTGGGGGACGGTCCTCATGCTCCTGGCCAACGCCTGGGCCTCTTACATGATGGCCCCTTCAGGGATCGACAAGGAGACCCTTCGGTTCGTCGGGACCACCTGGCAGGCTGTGGCGAATCCGCTCTGGATCCCTCTCGCCATCCACCGCTTCATCGCCAATATCGCCTTCGGGGGGTTCATCGTGGGGGCCTACGCCGCGATCAAGTTCCTGGGAGCCCGGACGCCCGGGGAGAAGGCCCACTATGACTGGATGGGGTATGTGGGGAACTTCGTGGGTCTCGCGGCCCTGATCCCTCTCCCCTTCGCCGGCTACTACCTGGGGCGAGAAGTCTACTCGGCGAGCCCCGTCATGGGGAACAACATGATGGGAGGGGCCTTCTCCTGGACCTTCATCATCCAGGCGGTCCTTATCGGGATGCTCTTCATAGGCGGCAACTACTATCTCTGGACGGGAATGGGGAGGATCAGCGGGGCAGAGCGGTATCAACCGTATATCAAGTACATCAACGTGGTCATCCTGATCTGCTTCGCGATCTGGCTCACCCCTCGAAACATCCCCCTCAGCGGCGAGGAGCAGATGGCACTGGGGGGCCAGTTCCACCCGCTGCTCAAGTACTTCGGCCTCATGTCGGCCAAAAACGCAGCGGTGAACTTTATCATCCTTTCCACCTTCTTCTCGTTCCTCCTCTACCGCCGGGCTAACAAGGGGCTCACACGTCCGTTCAGCGAGCACGGGCTCGGGGGGAGGGTCGCCCTGGGCGTGGTGGCCGCCATCTCGATCCTGATCCTTCTCTGGTACTCCCGGAGCCTCCTCACTCTGGACCCGAAGAGCCTCGACCTCTCCCCGGATCGGGCTCGCTACTTCGCCCTGCCGGCGTATCTGCTCTTGGGGCAGGTCGGGATGATCCTCCTCACTGGATTTCTGACTCTGAGGGATAGAGGCAAGCTCGCTCAGGCCCTCTTCTTCGCCTCGACGACTCTGGCCTCGGTCTTCGTCCTCGGGATCTACGGCTTCGTCATCATGGAGAAGGCTAACCCCTTCCTCCGCAACCTCGCCGTTGCCCAGTGGCTCATGGTTATGGTCTGCCTCCTCTGGAACACCGCGATCGACGTGCTCCTTTTTCGCGGGGCCGAGAGCGTGGGCGGAATCCGGTGGGGTCGGATGACTGCGCGCTCTCAGTACGCGCTGATTCTCCTCTGCGTGGCCATCGTGATGCTCATGGGGCTCATGGGGTTCATCCGCTCGGGCCTCAGGGAAGACTGGCACGTCTATGGCGTGTTGCAGGACACCTCAGAGTGGGCCTGGACCCCCACCCATGCGTACATGACGAGGGTCGTGGGATCCATTGTTCTTCTCTTCCTGGGGCTGGTGGCTTTCGTCTTCTGGCTGGCCGGGCTGGGGGAGAGCGAACCCCGAACCCCGAACCCCGATCCCCGAACATGAAACGGCCGTTCCTGGGAGTAGTGATCTTCACCGTCGCTGTCGTGCTCGTCTTCGTCTGGATCGGTGAGGCCATAACCAGGCTTTCAGGCGAAGGGGCGCGGCGGCCAACGGTGACGGTCACCGCCGGGAACATCACTCCTGAGGCCGGGGAGGCCATCTTCTGGGGGAAGGGGAAGTGCTACACCTGTCACGCGGTGGGGAGCCGGGGAAACGCCATCCGCGGCCCGAACCAGGGAGAGAGCGGTCCCCTGGGAATGGCGATCGGGGCCCGAGCCGAAGAGCGGTCCAGGGAGCGGTCCAGGGCCACGGGGAAGTCTTACACGGCGACTGACTATCTCGTCGAATCTCTTCTGGAGCCGGCGGCCTACGTCGTGCAGGGGTTCAAGAACGAGATGCCCAACCCCTTGCGCCCGCCCATCAGGCTCATGCCTGAAGAGATCAAGGCGGTGATCGCCTATCTTCAAAGCCTGGGGGGAAACGCGGACGTGGCGGCGATCAAGCTTCCGCCGGGGATCGAAGTCGCTGGGAAGGCAGTAGCACAATCAGAGGAGTGGAGGCCTTATCTCGCCGGCGATCCCAAAAAAGGAGAGGCGCTCTTCTTCAGCCCTGATTCCAACGCAGCCTGCGCCAAGTGCCACAGCGTGAAGGGCAAGGGCGGGACAGTGGGGCCTGAGCTGACCAATGTGGCCGGTACCCGGGACGTCCAGTTCATCATCGAGTCGATCCTGGAGCCGTCGAAAGAGATCGCGTCGGGGTACGAGCCGATCCTGGTCGTTACTAAGGAGGGCCGGTACGTCACTGGCATACTCAAGAAGGAAGACGCCGGCACCGTCGAGGTGGTTGACAACCAGGCCGAGGTCCACAGGATCGCCAAAGGAGAGATCCAGCAGAAGGCGCCTCAGAAGACCTCGCTGATGCCGGGGAACTTCAGAGAGATCCTCACCGTGGAAGAGTTCCACGACCTCCTGGCGTACGTCTTCACACTGAAATGATCCGCCGCCGGATTCCGCTCTTCTGGAGCACGCTCATCGCGCTGGCCGCCGTCTGGCTGGCCCTGGAGTACGCGCTCCCGCACGTCGCTATGTGGGTGACCGGGAGGGAGCGCCCCCTCCCGATCCCCGGCGTCGCCCTCGCCATCTACCTGTTCCTGGCTCTCGCGGGGGCCGCGGTCTACATCACCATCAGCGACGAATCCATCCGGGAATTTCTCCGCCCCGTCATGGCTTTCCTCCGGGGTCCTGATCCGGCCTCTCGGAACGCGCGCTCTCTCAGGGCGGCGCGGCTCGGCCTGCTTCTGCTGATCCCGCTGGGTGCCGGTGCCACGGTTTACTCTCGCGCCGTGCCGGGGGTTCAGAGCCCCACTCTTCTCAGGATTCAGCATCCAACTATCCCCGGCGCCTATGAGCGGCTGAAGAATCCCTTCCGCGAGCGGGCCGATCAGGAAACGGCGCTCGCAGAAGGGCGCGTGATCTTTCAGATCAACTGCCGGCCCTGCCACGGCGATGCCGCAGACGGCGCTGGCCCGATGGCCTGGGGATTCCGCCTCAAGCCCGCCAACTTCACCGATCCCGGAACCATCGCCACAGTGGTTGAGCCCTACGCCTTCTGGCGTGTGACCGAGGGAGGCCCGGGGTTGCCTCCAGAAGGGAGCCCGTGGGATTCGGCGATGCCGATCTGGAAGCAGGACCTCACCGACGAGCAGAAGTGGAAGGCGGTCATGGCGGCTTATGACCTGGCGGGTGTCGAGCCTCGCAAGCCCGAGAAGCTCGAGGCCGGATTCGGCCCCCGCGCTGCGTGGGCTCAAACCGGCCCTGCCAAGAGCGCCGGCGACCCCGACAAAGGCAAGCAGATATATGTCAAACGCTGCCAGGTCTGCCACGGCGAAAAAGGGGATGGCAAAGGGCCCGTCGCGCCGTATCTGGACCCGCGCCCGCGCGACTTCGTATTGGGCGCGTACAAGTTCCGCTCCACAGGCTCGGGAGAGCCTCCCACCGACGAGGACCTCTTCCGTGTGGTGACGCGTGGCGTGACCGGCACCGCGATGTCGGGTTGGACCATCCTCTCCGAGCAGGAACGGTGGCTGGTGATCGCCTATATCAAAAAGTTCAGCGACGCCTTCAAGGAGAAGGGCACGGTGGTCAGACCGGCCAAGGAGGTGTCAGCCTCGCCTGAGGTGATCGCCAAGGGGAGAGAGCTCTACCAGAAGGCCAAGTGTTGGGAGTGCCACGGCCAGGAAGGACGCGGCGACGGCCCTGCGGCCCCGACGCTGAAGGACGATGCAGGCGACTTCGTCCAGGCCGCCGACCTGACCAAGGGTTGGCGGATCAAAGGAGGGCGCGAGGCGCGGGAGATCTTCATGCGCTTCTCCACGGGCGTGGATGGCACCCCGATGCCTTCCTACGCCGATTCGTTCAACGAGGAGGATCGCTGGGCCCTGGCCCACTACGTCAGGTCGCTTCAAACCCGAGAGGAGCCGGGAGGCCCCGTGGTGCTGAAGGCGTCGAAGATCCGGGGCGAGCTTCCGGCCAACCCGAGCGACCCGCGCTGGAAGGGCACGTCCTTCCTAGCGGTGCCCCTGGCCGGCCAGGTGCTGGCCAGGCCGCGCTGGCAGAATCATTCAATTGATGCCGTTACGGTGCGCGCCTACTACAACGACACCGCCATCGCTTTCCTCCTGGAGTGGGACGACCGCTTCAAGGACACTCAGCACCAGCCGGGGCCGGTCCCCGATCTCAAGGACTCCACGTATCCGAAGATCGACCTGAGGAAGGAGCGCGTCGAGAAGCTGCGTGACGCGGTTAGGCTTCAGTTCCCGGTGACGATTTCCGCGGGACCTGAGCGCCCCCACTTCTTTCTGGGGAGCCCGGGAAAGCCCGCGGCCCTCTGGCACTGGCGGGCCGACTTGAATGAGACCGGGAAGAGCGCCGTCGTCAAGGAACTGGCAGAGGGCTTCCAGAAGCCTGTCCGGATTCAGCCCGACTCCGCCCAGGACGTGACGGGCGGGGGCGTCTGGAAGGACGGGCGATGGAAAGTGGTGATGATCCGCCCCCTCGTGCCCGGTGACAAAAACGATGTGGCCTTCGAAGCCGGCAAGCTGATCCCCTTCGCCGTCCAGGCCTGGGACGGGTCGAACGGAGAGAAGGGGCTCATGATGTCGCTCTCCTCATGGAACTATGTGACGCTGGAGGCCCCCACTCCCCTGACCGCCTATGTCTATTCATTGCTGGCCGTTGGCTTCGTGGGGTTGCTGGAACGGTGGGCGATCCGCCGGTCCCGCCGCTGGTGAGAGCCCCGGGACTCCCTGGATACGCAACGGCATGGGCTTTCAGGAACTTCTCAAAAAGGTCGCGAGCGGCAGGAAAACCGCAAAAGACCTGAGCGTGGAAGAAGCTGAAGACGCCATGGGATTAATGCTTCGCGGCGGGGCGAGCGCCGGGCAGGTTGCCGCTTTTCTCACGGCCATGCGCTTCAAGGGCTCGACTGAAGAAGAGCTTGCAGGCTTTGTCAGAGCGATACGAAAGGATGCTCATCGCGTGGGGGCGGGGATCGAGTGCCTGGACTGCTCAGGCTCTTACGACGGTCGCTCAAGAACGCCCGATCTTAGCGTGGCCTCAAGCATCGTTGCGGCCGCCGCCGGAGCGCGGGTGATGATGCACGGCACCAGGAACCTGCCTCCCAAAAGAGGCGTGACCGGCGCCGAAGTGCTCGGGGCGCTCGGTATCGCAGTGGATCTGGACGCAAGGGAAGCGGCAGCGATGCTGGCGAGGACAGGAGTGGGCTTCATCCTTGAATCCAGGTTCAGCCCCGGGCTGGAAAAGTTTCGGAGCATACGGGAGGAGCTGGGCTTTCGCACGGCGATCAACACGGCTGAGCTTTTGCTCAACCCCGCAGGCGCCCGCAGCGTCTTGATCGGCGTTACCCACCCGCCTTTTGTGGAGAGGCTCTGCAAAGCCGCGGCGATGCTCGGCGCTGAGCGCGTCCTGGTTTTTCAGGGCGTGGAGGGAAGCGACGAGCTGCCAGTGCGCCCGGTCAAGGCGCTTGAGTTTCGCAATGGTGAGCTGAAAGAGCTGTTGATTGATCCTCAAAGCATGGGACTCGAGGCAGCGGGGGAAGCGCGGTTGTTGGGCGCCGCGGAGTGCGCCGCTCTGACGAGCAAAATTCTCGCGGGCGAGGAGCGCGGTTACCTCCCGGGCGTCCTGCTCAACGCGGGGGCGCGCATCTACGCGTGCGGAAAAGCCGCGAGCGTCGCCGAGGGAGTTGAAAGGGCGAAGGAAGCCATAAGCTCAGGAAAAGCCGCCGCCAAG
>CAZXPE010000051.1:0-12182 GCA_964642915.1 uncultured bacterium
CTCTGCCAGGTACTCGGTGTAGTGGAGCGGGTTAAAGCCGTCCCACTTCGGATAGTGAGAGCTGAACATGTCAAAGCAGTGGGGCGAAGTGGCGACCAGGTTTCTGACTCCGGCCTCTTTGAAACGCTTGGCGTTGGCCTCGATGACCTCGGCGAGATACTCGTCGTGGCCGGCGCTCCTCACCGACTCGCCGCAGCACGGCTCATCGGGGAGGACCCCGAAATTCACGCCTGCCGCCCGAAGGAGTGAGACCAGGCTTCTGGCGATCTTCTGGCTCCGGCGGTCATAGGCTGAAGTGCACCCTACGTAGAGGAGAGCCTCGTCGGAGGAGCTGAATGGCTTGAGGTCGAGCCCCTTGGCCCACGCCTCTCGCTGGGAGGGGGGCTGGCTCCAAGGGTTGCCGTCCCGGTGGACAGCCCAGAGGAGCGAGGGGAGCCCCTTCGGTAGCGAGCGCTTCTTCCACGCCTGACCGCGGAGGGCGAGGATGACGTCGCTCACAGGGACACCACGGGGGCAGCGCGCCTCACAGAGCCCGCAGGTGGTGCAGAGCCAGATCGCCTCGTCCCATCCGTCGGCGCCTAGCTGGGCCAGGCGGATCAACCGGCGGACGCTCACCGGCTCTTTCTGAACGAGCCCCCACGGGCAGACCGCCGTGCAGACCCCGCACTGAAAACAGGCCGATGCCGCGCCATGGGTGACGGCCATGATCTCCTCCCACGCTGCGTCGTCGAGGAGCTTCACCTCGGCGCTCTCATCCATGGGACGCCGTCTCCATCTGTCGGGTGGTCAGCGATGCCTGGACTATCTCGTGCATCTCCCTCATCTTCGCGGCGAACTCCTTTCCCTCAGAGGCTGAGATCCACTGAAGCTGGAAGCGTTCGGGGGCCACGCCCCGCTTGGCCCACTTCTTCTGCCAGATCCCGAAGCGCTTGGCAGTATGCCTGTTGGCGTAATTATAATGGCAATCCGAGCCGTTGTCTGTGAGGCGGCAGCCGGTCACGAGCACCGCGCCGGCGCCGCGCTCGAATGCCCTGTCGATGAAGGCCCCCTCTACGCGGGCCGAGCACATCGTCCGGATGACCCGGGAAGAGGGCGGGTACTGGATCTTCTCGATCCCCGCCTGATCGGCGCCGGCGTAGGAGCACCAGTTGCAGGCGAAGACCAGGACTTTATCCTCGGGGCGCTTGGCCAGGGCCGCGTCGATCTGGGCCAGGATCTGCTCTTTGGTGAAGTACGGCATCTCGATCGCGTCGTGGTTGCAGGTGGCCGAGCAGTTGCCGCACCCCATGCACGCCGCCTCGATGATCCTGACCTTCCCCTCCTTCACCTTGCCGAGCTGCTCGATCGCCCCGTAAGGGCACACCGGAACGCAGAGCATGCAGCCGTTGCAGCGGCCGGTGTCAACCTGCGCCGTCAGCGGCTCCTTCTCGATGACGTCCCTGGCCAAAAGCATCCCTGCCTTGGCGGCGGCGGCCAGCGCCTGAGCCACGCTCTCTCTCACGTCCTTAGGCGCCTGGGAGGTCCCCGCCAGGTAGATCCCCTGAGAGGCCGTCTCTGCCGGGCCGAGCTTCGGGTGAAGCTCGAGGAGAAAGCCGTCCTGGCTCTTGCCGATCTTGAGCTGCTGGGAGACAGTCTCGTCACAGGGGCGGAGCCCCGCGACCAGCACCAGCATGTCAGTGGGAATGCTGACGTGAGACCCCAAAAGCTCGTCTCTGAGCGTCACAGCGCCGCCGTCAAAAACAACGGCCTCCTCGGGCGGCAGATCCGAATCGTACCGGAAGAACTGGACCCCCGCCCTCATCGCCTCCTCATAAAGCTCCTCGGCGTGCCGGCTGAACGTGCGGATGTCCTTATAAAGGACCCGGACCTGCTTTCCCATCTTCCTGAGCCTCAACGCCTGGCAGATCATGGAGGTGCAGCAGTAGCGGGAGCAGCCGGCGCCGTCCCTCCGCGAGCCGACGCACGCGACGAAGGTGATCCTCTCGGCCTGCACCCCCTTGAAGAGTCCCTCAAGCTCCAGGTTGGTGACAACACGAGGATCGCGGCCGTACCCGAACTCAGTCGGCGAGTACGGGCGGGCGCCTGTGGCAAAAACAACGGCGCCGACTCGAAGCTCCTCGCCCCCGGAGAGCCTCGCTGAGAAATTACCCACGAAGCCGCCGATCTGCTCCACCTCGGCTCCCAGGTGGAGGCGAACCCCCGCCTCCTTCAACTCCTCCTCGTGAAGCTCCAGAAGCTCCTGGGCCTTCAGCCCCGAGGGAGCCAGCTCGTCGAGGTAGCGGAGGAGACCGCCGAGCTTGGGCTCCTTCTCCACCAGGTGGGTCTCGTACCCCTGGCGAGCCAGAGCGGTGGCGGCGATCATCCCCGCGATCCCTCCTCCGACGACCAGAGCCGCACGGATCACCGGGCTCTGGGTCACTTCGAGCGGCAGAAGACGCCGGGCCTTCTCCACTCCCATCCAGACCATCTCAATCGCCTTCAGGGTGGCGGCTTCCTTCTCCGTCTTGTGTACCCACGAATCCTGGTTCCTTACGTTCGCCATCTCCAGGAGGAACGGGTTAAGGCCGGCGCGGATCAGAACCTTCCTGAAGATCCCCTCATGGGTCTTGGGCGAGCAGGCCGCGACGACCACTCTGTTGATCCCTTTCGATCGGATCGCCTCTTCGATCTCCCTCTGGGTGTTGCCGGCGCAGGAGAACATCTGGTTCTGGGCCCAGACCACGCCGGGGAGCCCCCTCGCGAACTCCACGACCCGCGGCACCTCCACCACCCCCGCGATGTTGGAGCCGCAGTGGCAGACGAAGACCCCGACCCTCGGCGTCTCGATCCCCTCGAGGGGCTCGACGCGAGGCTCCTCGTGGAAGGAGCGATGAGAGAGATGAGCAAGAGCCAGAGAGGCGGCGGCGCCGGCTTCTGCCACGCTGTCAGGGATGTCCTTGGGGCCGCTGGCGCACCCGGCGGCGTAGATCCCCGCGCGGGTGGTGGCGACGAGGCCGGCGCGCCGCTCGACTGCGCGGATAAAACCATCCTCATCGAGCTCGATCCCGAGTGTTCGCGCGAGATCGCCCAACCGCTCGGGCGGGCGGACGGCCGTGGCAAGGACGACCAGGTCGAACTCCTCCTCGCTGAGGCGCAGGGCCTCAGTATCTTCATACCTCACTCTCAGCCGGCCGTTCTGAGCGCGAACCGAGGCAGGGCGTCCGCGGACGAACCTGGCTCCCTCCGCCCGCGTCCGCTCGAGGAACCCGTCGAACCCTTTCCCGTAGGCCCTCATGTCCATGTAGAGGACCGTGACGTCGCTGACGCCGTGGTCGATGAGCTGGAAGGCGTGCTTCACCGAGTACATGCAGCAGAAGCGGGAGCAGTAGCGGTAAAAGCGCCGGTCGCGGGAGCCGACGCAGAGAACGAGGAGCGCCCGCTCCGGGTGGCGGCCGTCTGAGGGGCGGATAATCTCGCCTCCCGTGGGGCCGGCTGAGGTGAGCAGGCGCTCCAACTCGATTGAAGTCAGGATGTCGGGATGGCTCCCGTAGCCGTACTCCTTGAGGAGAAACGGGTCTATCAGATCGTAGCCCGCCGCGACTATGATCGATCCGACCTCCCGCTCCACCCGCCGCGTGAGAGGCATCCCGAAGTCGATGCACTTGGGGCCGCACGCCTGGACGCAACGGGCGCACGGGAGGTAGTTGGGAGGGTCGTTCAGGCAGTTACGGATGTCCACGACATATGGGCCGGGGACAGCCTGAGGAATCGGAGTGTAGATCGCCTTCCGGGAGGCCATGGCGGCGTCGAACTCGTTGGGGAGGACCACGGGGCACGCGGCCACGCACTCGCCGCAGCGCGTGCACTCGTCGGTAACGAAGCGGGCGCGCTGGCTGATCCCGACTCTGAAGCTCCCCGCTCCTCCCGAAACCGACTCAACCTCGGCCAGTGAGAGGATCTCGATGTTGGGATGCTGCCCCACCTCCGACATCTTCGGCGCCTCGATGCAGATGGAGCAGTCCAGTGTCGGGAAGTTCTTGTCGAGAACCGCCATCTTCCCGCCGATGGTCGGGGCGCGCTCCACTAGAACGACCTTCGCCCCTGACTCTGCGAGGTCGAGAGAGGCCTGTATCCCCGCGATCCCTCCGCCGATCACCACCACCGAATTGCTCATGCGGCCACTCCCCCCTCGCCCTGCCTCTCCCCGGCGGGGAGAGGAGAAGGGGTGAAAGACGTTTTTTGCTCGGCGTAGGCGTAGCCGGCGGCGAAGGCGCTGAGGTTAAACTCCACGAGCCGGGGAGCGAGGCTCGACCTGATCGCGGTTTCGACGGCCTCCCGCCTGACCAAGCCGCTGACAGCCGTGAAGAAGCCCACCATCACCACGTTGGCCGCGATCTTCTTCCCCAACCCCTCGGCAAGCCGCGTGGCCGGAACCTCCAGGTGAGGGCCCTCGTCCAGCCAGGGCTTGACTAGATCCGGGTCGATGACCAGGAGCCCTCCCTCCGCCATCTCGGGACGGTAGCGCTCGTATGCCTCCTGAAACATCGCCACCAGAAAATCGGGACGGGTGACCAAAGGGTAATCCACCGGCCCGTCCGAGATCACGAGGTCGGCGCTGGAGGCGCCTCCACGGGCCTCGGGGCCGTAGGACTGGGTGAAGACCGCCTCCTTCCCGTCGTAGAGCACTGCCGCCTTCCCCAGGAGTTGCCCCGCCAGGACGATCCCCTGCCCCCCGTATCCCGCCAGCCTGACCTCCCGCCTCATCAGAGTCCCTCCTGAGCCTTGGTGGGCGACGCCGCGTTGTTTTCCCCTTCAGACGCGGGCTTCATCATGGCGAGCGGGTCGAAGACGGGCCTCTCGATGTCAACGAAGTTGCCGAGGACGATGGGGTGCTCCTTCTCGCGGAGGTCGATATCGAGCGATGCAAGCGGCGCCCCGTGGTCAACGACGCAGCGCTCCCTGTAGAGGGTCATCTCCTCCATCGCGTCTCCGATCTCGTTGGGGCGGCCGAACCCCACCGGGCACGGCGCGAGCACCTCGATGAAGGTGAACCCGCGTTTCTTCATGGCGCGGAGGATCGATTGCTTGAGCTGGCGGAGGTGCAGCGACGTCCACCGGGCCACGAAGACCGCCCCCGTGGCGGCGGCCAGGTAGGGCAGAGTGAACGGCTGCTCGTAGTTGCCGAACGGCGCTGTCGTGGCCCGGGCTCCCATCGGGGTCGTGGGGCCGACCTGGCCGCCGGTCATCCCATAGTTGAAGTTGTTGATGCAGATCACGCTCAGGTCCACGTTGCGCCGGGCGGCGTGGATGAAGTGGTTGCCGCCGATGGCGAAGAGGTCGCCGTCGCCGCTGAAGACCGTGACCTCGAGCTCGGGCTTGACGAGGGCGATGGCAGTGGCGAATGGAATGGCCCGGCCGTGTGTGGTGTGGTAGGAGTCGATGTTCAGATAGCCGGGGACCCGCCCCGAGCACCCGATCCCTGAGACGCAGATGTGCGACTCCGGGGGAATTCCGGACTCCACCATCGCCTGGGCGTACGCGTGCATCGCCGGCCCGATGCCGCAGCCGGGGCACCAGATGTGAGGGAGGCGGTCGGCTCTGAAGAGCGAATCGCTCGGATGGCGCTCAACTATGAAGGTGGCCATCACTACGCCGCGGCTTTCTTTCCAAGTGTGATCGTGTAGACGCACTCCCGCCCCTGGGCCTTCAGACACTTCCCCAGCGGCGGGCTGATCTCATACGCCAGCCCCAAGGCATCGGTCCATCCGGTGACGCGAGCGAGGATGCCGCACTCAAAGTGATCCGCGATCCCGGCGCGCTCGGCGTTCTCATGGGCGAAGCACCGTCTCACGTGGACCTGACACGCGTTGTCGCCGGCCTTTCCCACTCCGTAATCTAGAAGGTCGGGACCGAGAAGGCCGATAAATATCTCCTGAGTCAGGAGGTAGTCGTCCAGGGTGATCGCCCGGGGCAGCCCGAGAGCGCGGGCGATGCGCTTGGCCTCAACCTTGCCGACCTCGTGAGCGGCCGTGCGGTTTAGGCGGTTCGTGACCTCCATCCCGCACTCCCTGGCCGCAGCCATGAACCAGCGCGCGTCGTGCGACATCCAGCATTTGACGAGGAGCGCTTCGCGCTCCTGCGGCTGGAGCCGTCCCAGGATGTCGCTGGCTTTCCGCCTCAACGCCGGCCGCAGGTCCTCCTGAGGGCTCATCGGCTTTCCCCCGGCACAGTCAGACCGTGACCTCCCACCTCCCGGATCGCGTCCAGGATCGGCGCCGGCGACATCATGGCGCCCCCCGCGTGGTTGACGCCGATGACCGGCAGGCTCGTGTAGCGCTCCACCTCGCGCGAGATCTGCCCGAGGTTCAACTCGGGAACGACGAAGGCGCGGACGCGCTCGGCGAGCTTCCTCACGCGCTCCCCCGGAAACGGCCAGATGGTGATCGGGCGAAGCAGCCCCGCTGCGACCCCGTGCTCCCGGGCCAGCGCAATGGCCTGGCGCGCTGAACGGGCCGTAGAGCCGTAGGCGATGACCGCCACGTGGGCGTCCTCCATGCGGTACTCCTCGTACTCGACGATCTGCCAGGCGTTGCGACGCACCTTGTCCACCAACCGGCAAACAAGCCGGCCGTGGACGCGCCCGGTGATCACGGGATACCCCTGCTCATCGTGGGTTAGCCCCGTGAAATGGACGCGATACCCTTCCCCCGCATGAACCATGGGCGGCACGAGGTCCTCGTCGGCCTCGAAGGGGCGGAAACCGTTGTCTCCCGGACCCTGCCGGGGGCCTTTCCTCTCGACGCGCGGAATCGCTTCCGGCGGAGGAATCGTCACCCTCTCGGTCATGTGACCCACCACCTCGTCGGCCATGACGAGGACGGGAATTCGGTAGCGGTCGGCTGTGTTGAATGCCTTCACCGTGAGGTCAAAGCACTCCTGAGGCGAGGACGGGCAATACGCGACGACCTCGTAGTCGCCGTGAGACCCCCAGCGCGCTTGCATGATGTCGGCCTGACCGACGAGGGTGGGAAGACCGGTAGAAGGCCCTCCTCGCTGGACGTTAACGATGACACAGGGGACCTCCATCATCACAGCCAGCCCGAGGTTCTCCATCATGAGGGAGAAGCCGGGGCCCGACGTGGCAGTCATGGCGCGGGCCCCCGACACCGAGGCGCCGACGATCGCCGCCATGCTCGCCAGCTCGTCCTCCATCTGGACGAAGATCCCTCCCACCTCGGGGAGGCGGCGGGCAAGACGCTCCGCTATCTCAGTGGAGGGGGTGATCGGGTAGCCTGCGAAGAAGCGGCAGCCGGCGGCGAGGGCGCCTTCGGCGCAAGCGTGATCGCCCAGGAGGAAATGCTGCCCCGCCAGGACTGCCTGTCCTGCCGGGGGACCCATCCCGTGAATGGGTCGCGCGCTCATCCCCCTGCCTCGGCCCGCGCGATCTCCCGCGTGAAGATCGCGTACTCAGGGCAGACCAGCGTGCAGAACTCGCAATTGACGCACGCCTCCTCCTTGCCGGCGGCGATGACGGGGTAGCGGTAGCCCTTGGCGTTTGTCTCCGCTGAAAGGGCAAGGACGTCCATCGGGCAGAAGTCAACGCAGAAGCGGCACTCTTTGCAACGGCCGGGGATGACGTACACCTGCCCCCGCGGCACCGTGACGCGCTGCAAATCGAGAGGGACACGGGCTCTCAAGACTGCCGGCATCAGCTCCACCTCCAACGCACTGCGTCAATCCCCGGCTGTCAGGGGATCAGAGGAAAGCTCTCCCCATTTCAGGGCCCAGATCGCCTTGCCGACCTCCTCCAGCTCGCTCCCGCTCACGAGTTTCTCCACGAGCGGGAAGAGAACGTGCTCCTCTGTGAAGATGTGCTGGACAAAACTCCGAACGAGAGCGCGCCCCTCCCTGGCCACGGCCTCGGTTACCTCCCCCGGACCGGCCTCAGCCAACGCCCTTCCGAGGGCGCCCAGGTGCAGGCGGACGAGGGAATGCTCAGCCTCCAGCGAGAGGAACCTTTCCTTCGTGGGAGCGTGGAAGGCCAGGGTGGGGTAGAGCATCCCCTCCTCGGCCTTCACGTGGGCATCTATCTCGGCCAGGAAGAAACGCGTCACGTTCTCGACACCGATCCGTGAGCCGCAGGGAGGAGAGAGGAGGGCTACCTCCAGGGCTCCCAGGGCGCGCAGGAACCTCTGGTGGTCCGACCTTAGGATGTCCAACGCCTTCATTTCACCGCGCGTAATAAGATCCATGCCTCCATAGAATAACAGCAAGGCGCGTGCCAGACAAACGGATACGCCTTTTCAGGGAATTAGAAGAGGCGGAGAGGGCGCAGCCTGAGACAGATGGGGCACCGGCGCCCCATCTGCCTCGGGTGCCCGATAGTTACGGCCGGATGATCCGCTGGACCACCGCTCTGCGGAGGGCCACCCGGTCAAGCGTGACGACGGGCAGGAGCGCTTCGAGGGCGACGATGTGCTTGTCCAGAGTCTCCCCTTCTTCGACGGCCATCAGAAGCTCTCTGACCCTCAGGTGGATCCTGTCAGCGCTCTCGTGGACGACAAGGCGCGCCAGATCTCTCTTGCCTCCGTTCCCGATCTCCTCTGAGGCCTTGAGGGCCCTGAGTAGACTCGACTCCCCCGCGTAGATGGCAATGGCGATGTCAGCCAGCAACCCGAGGATCTCCTCCTCATCGGCAATCCGCTCCCCGTGCCGGGGCAGTGTGGCGCCGAGGGCAAGGAGAAACGCCTTCTTCGCTCCGGCCAGGAGGCATCGCTCATCGCAGAGCGGACCCGGAACGGTTTGAGCCAGGAGACCAGGCAGGCCCTCCATGAACGCGCTGACCTTCTCGAAGAGCGGGAAGGCGCCTTTGACGGCCCGCCTGAGAAGCATTCCGGGGATCATGAGCCGGTTGATCTCGTTGGTCCCCTCCCAGATCCGATTGATCCGTGCGTCCCGGTAGGCCCGTTCCACCCCATACTCCTCGATGTACCCATAGCCGCCGAAGATCTGGACCGTCTCGTCCACTGCCTCGCCCAGAGCTTCGGAGCTGAAAACCTTGTTGATGGCGCACTCGACGGCGTACTCCTCAAGGGCCCTGGCTGTCTCGCTGCCGGCCCTCGGCTCCCCTCCTTCAAGACTCGCCGCAATAAGCCCCGCTGTCCGGTAGAGCATGCTCTCCGCAGCGTATATCCCGGCGGCCATTCCGGCCAGCTTCTCTTTGATCAACCCGAACTCGGCGATGGGCTTCCCGAACTGCACTCGCTCCCCGGCGTATTTTGCCGCCCGGGCCAGGGTCAGCCTGGCGTTCCCGACGCAGCTCGCCGCCAGCTTGAAGCGCCCCATGTTGAGGACATTCAGGGCCACCACGTGACCCCGCCCGATCTCTCCCAGGAGGTTCTCCACCGGAACCCGGGCCTCCTCGAAGATGACGGCCCTGGTGGAGGAGCCGCGCATCCCCATCTTCTTCTCCTCGGGGCCGAGGGAGAGGCCGGGTGTCTCCCGGTCCACCAGGAAGGCGGTGAACTTCTCGCCGTCCACCTTGGCATAGGTGGTGAAGAGGTCGGCGAACCCCCCGTTAGTGACAAACTGTTTGGTCCCGGTGAGGAGCCAGAACTTCCCGTCAGGGGAGAGCACCGCGCGCGTCTTCGAGGCAAGGGCGTCGGACCCCGCTCCCGGCTCGGTGAGGGCATAAGCCCCGATCTTCTCTCCGGTCGCCAGAGCGGGGAGGTAGCGCCGCTTCTGCTCCTCGCTCCCGAAATAGAGCAAGGGGAGCGTCCCGATACCCGTGTGGTCGCCGAAGCTGGCGGAAAAAGAGCCCAGCCCCACGACGTGCTCTGCTATGAGTGTCGCTGTGACTATGTCAAGCCCGAGCCCGTTGTATTCTTCCGGAATGTCAGCGGCCAGGAATCCCAGTTCGCCCATCCTCCTGAGCAGGCCAACCGCCACGCCGGGCGCCATGGCCTCGATCTCCGCCTGCCTCGGCCAGACCTCCCGTTCCATAAACTCGTCCACGGTCTTGGCGAAGAGCTTCTGCTCTTCGGTAAGCTCCTCGGGGATAAAGACCCTCTGAGGAGAAACCTCCTCGAACAGAAACTCTCCGCCGCCTTTTCCAATGACCTTAGCTTCCATCGTCATCTCTCGGGTCCGGCCTCCTTCCCTACCGGATGACAACCGTCTTTGTTGTCTTGTAGTAAACGAAACTGTCCTTGCCCACTTCGCCGGGCGCGGGGTCGAGCTGATACCGCAGCTCAACGGTCACGTCCATCTCCTTTGCCTTGATCTCCCTGACCTTTGGTTTCCCCGGTTCCTTTTCGACATCTTCGTAAGGGAACTTGATTTCATAGTTCTCTACTCTTGTCTGAAGGGGCTGGAGGCTCGTGTCACGCGTATATCCCATCTTGAAGTGGGCGCCATAAACCATCGCGTCGCCGCGGCTGTTGGTCGCCTGAGGCATGTAGATCTTGGAATCTTTGAAAATCTCCTTCCCATCCTTTGTCTTAGCGGTCACGTCCAGGACCACCCTTTGCGAAGAGGGTCACCCGTCCGGGATTCTATGACCTGCTTTATTGGTGATCCTCACTGTAACAGTGGCGGTTGGGACCGAATCCCCTGCCTTCGGAAGGAACTTGTAACCCCGCGCCTCCACCATCACATCCACTGCCCTCTTTGACATGTCGGCGTCACGATAGGCGGGCATCATGTGCCCCTTGCCGTCCCTCTTCATGTGGCATTCCTGGCAGCTATCCGTGCCGCCGGCGGGAATGTAGGCATGGAGGTAGCTTCCATAAATAGTCCCGCACTGTGAAGGCTGCGGGAACTGGAGGTTAGGACCAAGCCCGTGGCACTGGCCGCAGACGACAGACTCCGTCATGACAGGGCTCTTCTTGATCTTCGGATATGCCTTATCGCAGTTGCCGGCGTCGTCACAGTGAGCGCCTTCCTTTATAGACCCGTATACAGTGTCTTTTTCAGGCTCGCCATCCTGCCACTTGTGGATAATTGCCTTCGTGTTGTGACAGACGAGGCAGTTGATATTGACCTTGGCGAGGGTCGCCCTGTCGGCCTTATCAAACGCCTCCGCCAGTTCCCGCGCCACGGCGTCCGTCGCGTCTTTTATCTGGGGCAGATGGCACACGAAACACTGGGCGAAATGCTCCGCTTTGACATCTTTGATCTCTTTTACGCCCGCCTTTGTGAAAGCCCCCATGAGCCCGGCGGTTATCATGCCCTTGAACCCCCCGATGGTCCGGCCGGTCCCTATCAGAGAGCGGGCGTGCATGGACTTCTCCCATTCCTCGTAGATCTTTGCGTGGCACGTCTTGCATGAGCGCACGTCGTACATCTTTGCGAGCTCATCAACGGTCTTCGCCTTCTCGGCACCGCGCGCCGGGACCGTGCCGGCGAAGAATACAGCCATCACCAGAGCTATAACCGCCGCAACTTTCGTAGCCGTGTGCATCATCAGAAGCACCTCCCGGTAATACTGTTCCTCTCACACACCATACGCCACCGCTGGGATCACCTCCCCTCCAGGGTCTGCTCGCCGAAGCAGGCGCGCTTCGCGAAAGAGCGCCGGCCTTCAGCTCTTCCTTGAGGTCTTGGCGGTGAATACCGCCATCTGCGGCGTGACCCTTTCACTCTCGCAGCCGGGGCACTTGATCTTCGCCTGGGCGCGTTCCGAGAGGGAAAGGGTCACCTCAAACTCCTTCCCGCAGCTCTCGCACAGAAACTCATAGGTGGGCATAGACTCCCCCTCCTTGGCCAGGCAGGCCGGAGAGCCTCCTACGTTAGTGCGGCCTACGCCGCGCTCCGCCAGGTGACCATGCCGCCGGAGATCAGGGCCCAGCGCGGGCAGAGCCCTCGGGAGAACCCCCAGCAGACCTCAGCGGCCTCCCGGCAGGATTTCTTGCAGGTGACGACCTCGGGGTGCCTGAAGGCCGTGCAGAGCGCGACCTGGGAGGGGTGTTCGGCCCACTCCGGCACCAGGAAGTCGGCGGTGACCACGCGCCCTGTCACAGGGCAGCGGAATGTTTCCCTCACCCGGCGACAGGCATCGGGGATGACCGCCGCCACAAAGAGGGCAAGCCACCCCACCGCTATGATAAGGAGGGGCGCCACCAGCAGGAATACTACCACCCTTGCGATCAGCTCCAGCATTCCCCTCACCCCCCTTCCAGGGCCTTCCGGGCTGTGAACCAGAA
>CAZXPE010000052.1:0-11979 GCA_964642915.1 uncultured bacterium
CGTCGGTGGCTGGCAGGTCTCCGGGCTCTGCGTCCCCGGAGCGATCCTCGGCAATTTGGTCGCCGCCTACTTCACCTTCCTCCCATCGTTTCTTTTCATTTTCTTGGGAGCGCCGTTCATCGAAGCGACCCACGGGGAGCTCAAATTCACCGCTCCCCTCACCGGGATCACCGCTGCTGTGGTGGGGGTGGTGCTGAACCTGGCGTTCTTCTTCGGGAAGCACGTCCTCTTCCCTCAGGGGGGCGGATTCGAGTGGTTCTCGGCCCTGCTGGGAGCAGTCGCGCTCGTCGGGCTCTGGCGCTTCAAGTGGGGGATCATCCCTGTCGTCCTGGCGTGCGGCGCGGTCGGGATGACTTTTAAGCTCCTCGGAGGGTAAGCGATGAAGTGGGTGACTCGGGAGAAGGTGAAGGTGGATCGTGTGGCGTGCCCGTGGCTCATCCGGCGCTTCATCGATTCGAACGCTGAGTTCGTCTTCCTCCCGGCCTCAACCGACTGGAGCCGGATCACAGACGGGATCGTGTATGACGTAGAAGGGTGTGAACTGGGGCACCACGGCGAGGATGTCTCCTTCGACAGCTTCCTCAAGAAGTACACCCTCAGCGATCCGGCGCTCCAGGAGCTGGCCAAGATCGTCAGAGCGGCCGACTCCCGTCCCTCAAACCCTGCTCCCGAGGGCGAAGGGCTGAGGGCGGTGGCCACCGGGTTCTCTTTCATGGAGCTCAGCGACCACCGGATTCTGGAGCTTCAATTTCCGCTCTACGACGCCCTCTACGCCTACTGCCAGAAAAGAGTGAGCACGAGGGCTCAGTGAGCGCGAGGCGCCGGCTGGCGTCCTTCCTGGGCCTCCGCCGGAACGTAGTCCTCCTGCTGGTGGCCCTCTCGACCATCGGCTTGGGAGAGGAACTCTGGCTCCGCTTTGTCCCGAAATACCTCGAGGTGCTCGGGGCAGGGGCGTGGGTGATCGGGGTCTACGATGGGCTGCGCACCCTCCTGGGCGCCCTTTACGCTTACCCGGGCGGCGCCGTCACCGACCGTTGGGGGCATCGGCGGGCCCTCGTCGCGTTCACGCTGCTCTCCCTCTCCGGGTACGCGCTCATGTTCCTCATCCCTCACTGGGGAGCGGTGCTCGCCGCGACCTTTCTCTTCTCGGCGTGGAGCTTCTTCTCGCTCCCCGCCACCTTTTCTCTCGTCGTCGCGACTCTCAGCCGCGATCAACACGCCATGGGAATCGGCGTCCAGTCACTGGTCAAGCGGATTCCGATCCTCATCGGCCCGGTGCTCGGGGGAATCCTGGTTGACAGCCTGGGTGTCGCCTCCGGAGTGAGGGCGGGGCTTCTGCTTGGACTTGCGCTTGGGACGGTGGCTTTGATCGTCCAGTCGAGAATCGACGAAGCGCCGGCGCCGGCGGAAGGCGTCGGGCACTTCGCTGCCGTTGTGAGAGACTTCCCGCCCGAGCTGCGGCGCCTCCTCCTGTCGGATATCCTGATCCGGTTCTGCGAGCGGATCCCCCACGCGTGGCTCGTGATCTACGCCATGACTCACGTGGGCGTCTCAGGCCAGACCTTCGGCTGGCTCACGGCGGTGGAGATGGCGACGGCGATGGCGTGCTACGTCCCGGTGGCGAGGCTCGCCGACCGCCACGGCCGGGAGCCGTTCGTCCTGGTGACCTTTGGCTTCTTCACGGCCTTCCCCCTCGTGCTGCTCTTTTCCGCTTCGCCCGCCATGCTCTTTGCCGCCTTCATCGTGAGGGGGCTCAAAGAGTTCGGCGAGCCTGCCCGGAAGGCCCTCATCGTGGGGCTTGCCCCCGAAGCCTCCCGAGGCCGCACGGTGGGGGCGTATTACCTGATCCGCGATCTCGTGGTCACCCCCGGGGCATTGCTCGGAGCCGCGCTCTGGGCGATTTCACCTCTGACCAACTTCCTGGGAGCGTTCCTCGCCGGGGTCGGTGGGACTCTTTTCTACGCCTGGACCCTCCGGCGGCGGAGGCGGCGGGCGATCCCCCAATCCACCACTCCGGGAGCGACCACTGAGAGGATGGCGACGAAGCGCGCAAACCGGTGAGGGTACACCTCGGGCCGGGGGCGCCTGACGGCGCGGACTATGGCGTGAGCCACCTTCTCCGGCGATTGGATCGGTCCTGAGGGCATCAGGCGCACCTCCTTCTTAATCTCCACCTCCTGGAACTCGGTCCTGGTGAAGCCCGGATAAACGACAGTGACGTGTATCCCGTGCTCGCGCACCTCCATTCTCAGCGCTTCTGAGAACCCCACGATCCCGAACTTGGTGACGGCGTAGGCCGCCCGCTGGGGGACCCCGCGGCGGCCAATGACAGAGCTGATGTTGATGATATGGCCCCGCCGCGCCTCTTTCATGGCTGGCAGGACAGCCTGAGTGGCCAGCACGGCGCCGATGACGTTGACGGCGAAGATCCGCCGGAAGTCATCGGGCGTCGTGACCTCAACCGAGCCGAGGAAGCCGTACCCCGCGTCGTTGACGAGGACGTCGATTCGGCCCCACCGGGCCAGCGTCTGGCTCACTGCATCCCGAACCATGGCGGCGTCGGCCACGTCGGCGGGAAGGGCGAGCGCCGCGCCTCCGGAAGCCTCGATCTCGTCCGCCAGCAACTCCAACCGCTCGCGACGCCGAGCGAGGAGAGCCACCCGAGCCCCCTCGCGGGCGAACGCCCGCGCGCACGCCGCGCCGATCCCGCTCGATGCCCCCGTCACCAGCGCCACCTTCCCGGCCAAGGCGTCCACGATCACCGGTTTTGCCGCTCTAGCAACTCGGCGGGAAGATCGTCCTGCACCTTCAAGCGGCCCGTCTTCTTCAGCGCCCACATGGCGGCGAAGAAGGTCGCGCTCAGGACGAACACCGCCGTCCACACGGGGTCAAGCTCGATCCGCCCGCTCACCGCGAATTCCCCGATGAGTTCCAGAACGAAGAACCCCGCCACGATGCCAAAAAAGGCGTAGAACTCGCGGCCCAGGGCCTTTCGCCAGTCGAACGGCAGGGCGGGAGGCCGGTAGTGCCTGAAGGAGGGGATCAGCGCCGGCACTCTCGCCGCCCAGTCCCTGAACTCGTCTCCGAACCGCGCCTCCAGGTATTCCTCCTCCCGCGCGGCGATCCGCTCGTAGTAGAGGAGACTTGCCAGGGACACGATGATCGGAAGGAACCACGTCCGTGACACGAACGAGAGCCCAAGAGCGGCCAGGTAGTTGCCGAGGTAGAGGGGGTGGCGCACGAGCGAGTACGGGCCCGTGGTGTTCAGAACCTGAGCCTTCTGCCTGCGCGTGTTCCGACCAGACGTTCCACGGGGAGCCGTGCCGACGACGAACACCCTGACGGCAAGGCCCGCCATCGAGAGGACAAAGCAACTGATCTCCCACGCGAGGTCGAACGCGTGCGAGTCGTATGGATACCGAAACCCGACGAAGCTCGCCACGAACACGGGCAGGAGCACCAGCGGCAGGTAGCTCCGCCAGCGAAAGAGCACGTCCCCGGTGCGGGCAAAGTGTTCGACGAGTCTCACGTAGGACGGGCCAGCAGGAGGTAATTGGCCCAGGTCACCGGGCGGGCATCGGTCACGGTGAAGCCGTTCTTTTCCAGAATGGCCCGGGAGTCGGTAGGGGTCAGCCGGTGCTCCAGGGGCGGGCCGACCCCGGTTTCCACCTTCTCCCACTCAACGGCCGCCAGCCTGCCGGCGGGCGCGAGCACCCGGCGAACTTCGGCGAAGAACGCGGGGGAGTCCAGGAGTTCGTGAAGGAGGTGGCAGGCAAACACGAGGTCGACGGCCGCGTCGGGGACGGGAAACGAGTTCTCTTCTGAACGGGTCACCGTCACGTTGGCGAGCCTCGCCTCGACCACCCGCTTCAGGCACGCCTCAACCATGACCGGCTCCACGTCCACTGCGAAGACGTGGCCTGAGCGCCCCACTGCCCATGCCAGCGGAATAGTGAAGAGGCCCACACCGCACCCGGCGTCCAGCACCCGCTCCCCTTCACAGACCCGGGCAAGGGAGAGGACGCGATCCACGTCGAGTAGCGCCAGCCTCTCGGGATTCGAGAGGTATTCGAGGTTGGCGGGATCGAACTTGTGGGGCATGTCCCACACGGTAACTGCCGGCCGAGCGGGAGTCAAGGCCACCTTGATTTGTGGTAGACTGAGGACCGCCAAATTGCACACCGCACCCAGCGCATCGCTGTCCTTCTTCAGCGCGAAAGGAGGCGCCGCCGTGGGAACTGTTCGCGTGGCCATCGTGGGAGTCGGCAATTGCGCATCGTCCCTTGTGCAGGGGGTGTCGTATTACAGGAACGCTCCCGAAGACGGGTTCGTCCCCGGCCTCATGCACCCGCGTCTCGGCGGGTACCATGTGGGGGAGATCGAGTTCTCGGCCGCCTTCGACATCGACGAGAGGAAGGTCGGCCTGGACCTCTCGGAGGCAATCTCGGTCCCACCGAACAACACCGCCCGCTTCGCCCACGTCCCCCATCTCGGCGTCCCGGTACAGCGCGGAATGACCCACGACGGCCTCGGACACTACCTCTCCCACGTGGTGCGGAAAGCGCCCGGCGCCACCGCCGACATCGCGGGGATCCTCAGGGACACCGGGACCGACGTGGTGGTGAACTATCTGCCCGTCGGGAGCGAGATGGCCACCAAGTGGTACGTCGAGCAGGTGCTCGATGCCGGGTGCGGCTTCGTCAACAGCATCCCGGTCTTCATCGCCAGGGAGCCGTACTGGCAGCGGCGGTTCGAGGAGCGCGGGCTCCCCGTGATAGGCGACGATGTGAAGTCTCAGGTCGGCGCCACGATTGTCCACCGCGCCCTCGTCAAGCTCTTCGTGGATCGCGGCGTCAAGCTCGAGCGCACGAGCCAGCTCAACGTGGGAGGGAACATGGATTTCTACAACATGCTCGAGCGCGAGCGGCTGACGTCGAAGAAGATCTCCAAGACAGATGCGGTAACCTCCCAGCTCGCCCACCCGCTTCCCCCGGAGGCGGTGCACATCGGGCCCAGCGACTACGTCCCCTGGCTCGAGGACAGGAAGTGGGCCCACATCAGGCTGGAGGGGACCGGCTTCGGAGACCTGCCGATCACGCTGGAGCTGAAGCTCGAGGTGTGGGATTCCCCGAACTCCGCCGGCGTGGTGATCGACGCCATTCGATGCTGCAAGGTCGCCCTGGACCGGGGACTCAAGGGGGCCCTCAAAGCGCCATCGGCCGCCCTGATGAAGTCGCCTCCCGAGCAGTGGCATGAGGAAACCGCCCGCCAGAATCTCGAGCGCTTCATCCGGGGCGAAGAGTAGAACGGTGACGATCTCCAGAACCGGCCGGCTCCTCAGCGGCCTGGTCAGGCTCTCCTGCCGGAACCCGGCTTTCACGGTCGCTCTTTCTCTCCTCGCTGCCGCCCTCGGGATCGTGTACACCGTCCAGGAGCTGTCGTTCAAGACCTCCACCCGCGACCTCCTCCCTCCGGGCCAGCGCTACGCCATCCTCTACGGAGAGCACATGAAGGACTTCGGCGAGCTGGACGACATCGCAGTGGTGGTGGAGGGCCGCTCCCTCGAGGAGTCCAAGGCCTACGCGACCCGGCTGGTGCGGGAGCTTAAACGCTCCCCCGTCAAGTTCCAGCGCGTGGCGTACCGGATCGATCCCAAGCGCTTCCAGGGGCGGGCGCTCCTTTACCTGTCGAAGGAGAAGCTCGTCGAGATCCGCGACAAGATCTTCGACCACCAGGAATTCATGGAGTCGTTCGCGGCGAGCCCGGGAATCGAGCAGCTCATCGCGGGGGTCAACCAGCAGATCGCCGGTGCGATGGTGACAGCCATCTTCGATCTGGGGCTCCAGGACAAGGGCGGTGCCGTGGACCTCCGCTTCCTCAAAGACCTCCTGGCCCAGATCTCTGAGAGGATCGACCGGCCGGCGCCATACCGCTCGCCGTGGGGCGCTCTCTTCACCTTCTGGGACCAGCGGGAGGAGGCTGACTCTGGCTACTTCCTCTCGGACGACAAGAGCCTGCTCTTCATCCTGGTGGAGCCGGCCAGCCAAAAAGGAAGCTTCACCAGCGACCTGGCTGCCATCGAGGCAATCCGGCGGACTATCGCCGACCTTCGGCCCGAGTTTCCCCAAGTCCAGGTGGGGGTGACGGGGGCCCCCGCCCTTTCCAACGACGAGATGACAGCGGCCTTCAAAGACAGCGAGGTCGCCACCCTCCTGGCGTTCGCCCTCACTCTGGTCCTTCTCATCCTCTCCTTCCGCGTGGTCGGGAAACCGCTCTTGATGCTCGCCGTGCTGTCAGTGAGCCTCGCGTGGTCGATGGGGGTCGTGACGCTCACTGTCGGCCATCTCTCCATCTTCTCTGTCATGTTCATTTCGATCGTTGTGGGGATCGGGATCGACTACGGGATCTACTTCCTCTTCCGCTACGAGGAGGAGCGATTTCTCGGGCGGGACCTCACCGAAGCGCTCCTCCTCACAGCCGGGAGAAGCGGTCCCGGGATCCTCTACGGGGGGCTGACGGCGGCAGCCGCGTTCTACGTCTTGACGCTCACGGAGTTCAGGGGAATCCAGGAGCTGGGATTCATCGCCGGGACGAGCATCCTCCTGGCCTGGCTCGCCATGATGACCTTCTTCCCGGCCGTCCTGATCCTCGCCGACCGCCGCGCCGGCAGGCTGAACGGCGCAGTTCCCAGGACCGTCCTGCTGGAGCGGATCCGGGTCCCGATCCTCGAGCGGATCGCCGCGTACCCGAAGACGATCCTGGTCGCCGCCGGCCTTCTCACCGCTTTTTCCCTCTGGGCCGTCAGCACCGTGAAGTTCGACTACAACCTGCTCAATCTCCAGGCCAAGGGGACCGAGTCAGTAGCCTGGGAGAAGAAGATCCTCGCCAAAGCCGGCCGCTCCGGTTTCACCGGGCTTGCAACTGCGGAGTCTCTCGATGAGCTGCGCAGAAAGCACGAGGCGTTCGACAAGCTCCCGTCGGTCTCCGAGGTGGACTCCGCGATCCTCCTGATTCCGGACGGCCAGCGCGAGAAGATCAAGATCATCCGTGACTTCGCCCCTCTTGTGGCTCCTGTCAAGATCGGCATCTCCCCGCCCGTGGACCTGGAATCCTTGAAGTCCGCCCTCGGCGTGCTCGTGCGGCGCTTCGACATCGCTGTGGACGAGATCGAGGAAAAGGACCACGGAAAAGAGATCGCAAAGGTGAGGGCCCAGATAGCGGCGCTCCAGGAGAAGCTCGACCGCTCCAGCCGGGAAGAGGCGGAGGTCGCGCTGACCCACCTTCAATCCCAGCTCTATCAGGACTTCGTTGACAAGTTCCACATGCTCCAGCGGAACCTCAACCCGCAGCCCGTGAGTCTGAAAGACGTCCCGCCCGAGCTGCAACGTAAATTCATCGGCAGGAGCGGCCGCTTCCTGATCCAGATCCATCCCAAGACCAACATCTGGGAGCGAGCGGGGGCGCGACGGTTCGTGCGTGAGCTGCGCTCTGTGGACCCGGATGTGACCGGAAGCCCCGTCATCACCTACGAGGCAATCCGTCTCATGGAGCGGGCCTACCTGCAGGGGACCATCTACGCCTTCGCCGTGGTGGCCGCCCTTGCGGCGCTCATGTTCCGCAGGCTCAGGGAAAGCCTGCTGGCGTTGATCCCGCTCGGTCTCGGCACCCTCTGGACCGTCGGGCTCATGCACCTCTTCGGCCTCAAGTTCAACCTCGCCAACGTCTTCGGGCTCCCGCTGATCGTGGGAACGGCGGCCGAGTACGGCCTGAACGTCGTGGCGCGCTCCGTTGAAGGAAGGGACCACGGAGGACCCCTACTCGCCCGAAGCACCGTCATGGCCGTGATCCTGAACGGTCTGACGACTATCGCAGGCTTCGGGAGCCTAATGGTCGCCAGCCACCAGGGGATTTTCAGCCTTGGCCTGCTCCTGACGATCGGGGCCAGCGCGAGCCTTGTGGCGTCGCTGGTCGTCCTGCCGGTGCTGATCCGCCTCTTCGGCCGCAAGCTTGTGACCCACCGGGTGGCTGCCTCCCTCACCGATTCCCCTTCAGCTTGATCGTTTCAGCAGCTACGGAGCGGGACGGGCCGGCGACGCACGTCTGCCTTGATCGCCAGGAAGGAAGCTTTCAGGAGGGGAGACGAGTTAACGCTTGGAGCTGAGGCGTGAACGGGCCTCGCCGACCAAGCGGCGGGCTTCAGGAGAAAACCAGGCGTCGAGGAATACCCGGCGCTGATCGTCCAGGCTCTCCTGGGCCCTGCGGACCGCAGGCCCCTTGAGAGACGCCTTGAGAGCCGAGTAGGCCCTTGCCGACTGCTCTGCCAGACGGCGACAGACGGCGCGCGTCTCGTCGAGCAAGTCCCCCGCCGTCAGGCCATCGACCAGCCCGCGCGCCATGGCTTCCATTGGCGTGTAGAGCTGGCCGCCGTAGAGGATGGAGTCGATGTACTCGATGGAGAGCGCGTGGCGGAGGATCTCCATCGCCGAAGCCGGGAACGGGAGCCCGAGGCGGATCTCGTTGAGACCGATCTTGCCGTCGTCGTCTCTCATGAGGCGCGCATCACAAGCCAGAGCCATTATCGCGCCGCCGGCGACGGCGTACCCGTTCACCCCCGCCACCACGGGAAATGGAAAGGAGAAAATCCTCAGCATCACGCGATCGAAATCCGTGACGAAACGATCCATGGCGGCACGATCCATCTCCCAGAGGGTGACCAGGTCGAGGCCGGCTGAGAAGAAGTTGCCATAGCCGGTCAGGACGACTCCTCTGGCCCCAGCCCGCTCCACCTCGCCGAATGCCTCGTCAACGGCAGCGAGGCTCTCGTGGTTGAGGGCATTGGCGCGCCCGGCGTTGAGCCTGATCACCGCCACGGGCTCATCCCATTCGACCTTGTAGAGCAACGACTTCCTCCTCCCTTCGGCTAGCTTCAGCGTTGAAGATATCCTAAAGGATACGAGGCGTCCAGCAAAGTTTTTTCTGAGCGCTCAGGGCGACCGGCGGACGCCGAGAACCCGCCTCCACG
Organism: uncultured bacterium; assembly: GCA_964642915.1. Classification (GTDB taxonomy): domain Bacteria; phylum Methylomirabilota; class Methylomirabilia; order Rokubacteriales; family CSP1-6; genus CAZXPE01. The sequence goes on from CAZXPE010000052.1 coordinate 9,023, forward strand.
TCTTCACGTCCAGGGCCCGCCCTGTGACCCTGGCCGAATCGTCTGAGGCCAGATAGACGAAGAGCGGGACGACAATCCCGGGCTTGGCCCCACGGCCTCCGGTCATCCTCGTCGCTACGACGCCCGGGCTCACAGAGTTCACCCTCACCCTGAAACGCCTCACCTCCATGGCCAGGTAGCGGGTGAGCCCCTCCACGCCCCACTTCGACACGCCGTATGCGCCATATCCGGCGAGAGAAGCGCGGCCGAGCCAGGATGAGACGTTGATGACGCTCCCGGACCTCTGCTTGACCATGTGGGGGATGACGGCGCGGGCCACGAGATAGGCGCCGGTCAGATTGACGGCAAGGACCTGGTGCCACTCTTCGACCGGGAGCGCGGCAAGCGGAAGCTCGGCGTGGGCGAGCCCGGCGTTGTTGACAAGAACGTCTATGCGGTCGAACTCGCCGACGGCGCGGTTGACGAACGTCTCGACCTGAATGGCCTGGCTTACGTCGGTGATGACGGGAACCACCTGAGCGCCGAGCTTGGCGACCTCCCTTGCGGTGGATTCAAGCTCCCGCGCTGTGCGGGAACAGAGGGCGAGCCGCGCCCCACGTTCGGCGTACGCGAGGGCTACCGCTCTGCCGATGCCGCGCCCCGCCCCGGTGATCAGCGCAACCTTCCCCTCCAGAACCTTCTCCGCCGTCTTTGTCACCTCAGCGTTTGCCTCCGGCCAGCTTTCGGCTCTCCGGCAACGCCCTCAGGCGGACCATCGAGAGGAGCCCCAGAAACCCTCCGATTCCCAGCACCCCGAACGCCCATCCCCACGCGCTCCTACCGGCTGATGGCGACCCCCCACCGGTGATATCCAGCACGAGGCCGAACACGAGCGGGGCCACCGCCCCCGCTCCGAACCCCAGAAGTGATCTGACGGCAAGCACCCCACCCAGATGCCCGGGCTTGACCACTTCTGTGATCGCCGTTGAGTAGACCGGCGAGTCCCCGAGGGCCGAGAAGCCGTACAGGAGCCCCACGAGCACCACGAGAGCCAGCGGCGCTGTAAGGAGCCAGCCGAATGTGAACGAGCAGGCGGTGCTCACCGCCATCATCAGGATGATGACGCCTGTGCGCCCCCATCGGTCAGAGAGCCATCCACCCAGTCCCGATGCCACCATCCCCATCACGTGAAAAAGGGCGGCGAAGTTGGCGCCGATCCCTGCCGAACGTCCAATCTCGAGACCCTGGGCCCCGAGAACTGCGGCCATGAAGGCCGGGGTCCACGCCCACATCCCCAGTAGCTCCCAGGAGTGGAAGGTGTACCCCGTGATCATTAACCTGGCGGCGCGGTTTCCTGAAAGCTCTCTGCCCAGCCCGAAGCCTCCGGGGGCAGCCCCGGGCTCGCCTGTTGCTCCCCTGAAGACCCACGCCGCCAGAAGAGCGCAGAGCACCGGTCCCGCAGCCATGGCAAGGAGCGCAGCCCGCCATCCAGCGAGAGAGACGACAACACCCCCTACGAGGAGAGCCAGAGCGTACCCCAGAGAGCCCGCTGCCAGGAACCAGCCGATGGCCCATCCACGCCGCCCGGCCGGAAAGCGGGCTGAGATCAGCATCAGGCCGGGAGTGTAGGTCCCTGACAGCGACACGGCGACCACCACGAAGAGGACGAGGGCTGAGAGGTAGTCCCGGGCGAAGAGCGGCAGGAGGAGAGAAAAGAGCGCCGTGGCGGCGCCCGACCAGGCGAAGACGGTTCTCGCCCCGAGCCGGTCGGCGAGGAGCGACAGGACGACGAGGGAGACGGCGGTGCCTAGCTGGAACGCAGAGGAGATCGAACCGGCAGCCACAGCGGAGAGGCTCCACTCGCGCTGGACGACCGAGAGGATCGTGGGATAGGCCATGTACATCACCGACGCCCCCACGCGCGCGGCGCAGAGCGCCAGGAGCCAGTGCGTGTCACGAGAAGTCAGGGTAGAAGCCATCCGTTCTCCGGAGAAGAAAACCGTTCACGCGCTGAGCGACTAAGGGTAATATGATACCCGCTATGGCAGACCGGGTCGAGGAGGAGATCACGCCGCGCCCGAACGCGCGGCGAGGGGTTCTGTCTCAGATGAACGAACTAAGTGGAAAGACCGGAATCGCCGTCCTGGCTCTCGGAGTGTTGGTAGCGGTGGCGGGATGCGCCGGGCTGACCATACCGAAAAAAGAGACCCCCTCCACCGAGCAGGAGATCACCGTGCTCAAAGGAACGGTGGATGAGCTCAAGAAGAACCAGGACACGGCGACACAGGAGCTGGCCAAGGTCGTCATCGATCTGAAGAACGTCCGCGCCCTTCTCTCCCAGATGACCGCAGCTCAGGAGGAGAGGGAACAGAACCTCCGCGCTCTCAAGGCGACCCTTGACCGGTTGTCCGGTCAGGTCGAGAAGCTCCCCCAAGTCCCGTCTTCACCCTCCGCGGGACCTCCCGGCGCTGCGCAGGGACGAACAAAGGTCGTGCCCGCCTCCCCGGATGAGCTTTACAACTCTGCGCTCTCGAGCTATCGGGCCAGGGACCTCAACGCCGCTGTCCTCAAGCTCTTCTCATTCATCGACAGCTATCCGACTCACCGGCTGGCAGAGAGCGCCCAATTCATGCTGGGGGATGTCTATTACTCCCAAGGGGAGTACGATCTGGCGTCAGAGGAGTTCCTGAAGTACCTCGACGCCTATCCGAAGGGGCCAAAGGCCCCTGAGGCCCTGCTCAAGCTCGGTCTCTCCTACAGAGCCCTGAAGGACCTCACAGAGGCCCGGGCGGTGTGGAGACAGCTCGTGAGGGATTTCCCGAGGAGCGACGCGGCGGCGCGCGCCCGGAGCCTCCTGACTGAAGGTTCCCGCAAGCGGTAGTGGATCAGCCGCCACCGCGCCAGGACGAGAACCGAGCAGATTAAGGACGCAGGGAGGAGCCGACCGGAGCGTATGCAGTTATACGTGAGGATCGGCG
>CAZXPE010000053.1:0-11942 GCA_964642915.1 uncultured bacterium
TCCCAGAAGAAGATCACGCACAAATCCACCGGCGGCGAACACCCGAAACCCCATCCGGTCTCCCACCCGCCCCGCCTCTCTGAGGAAATCAATCAGCTCCGGGGCAAGCTGACGCTCCATCTTCGGCAGGAGGGAGATGGGGCGGCTCATGATTCGGGCAGCGCCCGAATCAACCTGCGGGCATCTTGCCCGGCCAAGCCTGGTCATCGCGCCCTCGGGTGATACTTCTCGTACATCGCCCTCACTGCCGACGAAGGAAGATAGGTATAGATCTGAGTGGTCGAAATATCGGCGTGGCCGAGCATTGCCTGCACGGAGCGAAGGTCCGCCCCACGCTCCAGGAGATGGCTCGCGAATGAATGGCGAAGGGTGTGAGGGGAAATAGTGGAGCGCCCACCCGCCCTGAGCGCCGTCTTTTTCAGGATCCCCCAGAGCGCCTGACGGGAGAGCGGCCGCCCTCGCCGGTTCAGGAAGAGGACTCCGGAATCATTGTGTCGGACAAAGAACGACCGTCCCGTCTTTAGGAAGGCGCCCACGTGGGCGAGAGCCTGAGCCCCGACGGGGACCAGCCTCTGGCGGCTCCCCTTCCCCGTGCAGATCACGTATCCGGCTGAGAGGTTCACGTCCTCGATCCTGAGGGAGAGGCACTCGCTGGCGCGCATCCCCGTCGCGTAAAGAAGCTCCAGGATGGCCCGGTCACGGAGTCCCGCCGGCGTCCGGGTGTCGGAAGCCTCAACGAGGGCCGCGACCTCTTCGGGGGAGATCGCGCGGGGCAGACGCCGTGGGAGGCGCGGAGTCTCCAGGTGCTCCGTCGGATCCCGGCTCAACCCTCCCTCGCGCAGCAGAAAACGGTAGAGACTTCTGACTGCCGAGAGGTGCCGGGCAACGCTCCTCGCCCCCAAGCCGCGCCGCCTGAGCGCCAGGGAGTAGTCGGAAATCTCCTCTGCTCCGACCCGATCTATCACCCGCCCTCGTCGGCTCAGGAAGCGCTGGAAACCTGCCAGGTCCCTGCGGTAGGCAGACAACGTGTTGGGGGAGGCCCCTCGCTCAGTCTGGAGGGCCCCGAGAAATTCCGCCACGTGGTCCATGCGTCAGCCGGAAGCGGCGACGCCTCGGTCGCTCCGGCCGATCGTCCGCCGATCGGCCCCAGCCGAGGCGTCCCTCATCCTCTTCCGGGGAACAGGCATCCGAATTCCTTTCGACCGATTATATCAATCACCTCCGGGCAACGGCAAGGTTCTCCTCCCGCGCGCGACCGAGGAGAGGAGGGCACGCCCCTCCTCTGCCCGAAGCGCAAAGCCAGCCGCTCCGAACAGCACCGCTCCTCCGCCCACGGCCAGGGCAAGCCAGGCAGCCTCGGCAGTCCGCGATGCCGGATCCGGCCACACCCAGAGCAGGGCGAGGCACCAAGCTCCGAGAAGCCCGCTGGCGGCGCAAGTCCTCCCGACGCTGGCCAGAATCCGCCGTCCTCCCAAAAGCCCGAGCCGTTTCCTCAGAAGCCAGAACAACCAGAAGACGTTTACAGCGGAAGAGCACGAGGAGGCGAGCGCCAGCCCGCCGTGGGCCAGAGGCCCCATGAAAGCGAGCGCAAATCCGACGTTGAGCCCCAAGGAGACAATCCCCACCCGCACGGGTGTTTTAACGTCCCCCAGGGCGTAAAAGGTCTGGGTCACGATCCGAAGGACGGAGAACGGTGTCAGCCCGAGGGCGTAGAACCCAAGCGCCCACGCTGTGGCCGCCGTGTCTCCGGGCTCAAAACGCCCCCTCTCGAAGAGGACTCGGATAATAGGAGTTCGGAGAAGGATAAGGCCGACGGAAGCCGGGATCGCCACAAAGCACGACAGCCGGAAGGCGAAGTTAAAGGTTTCCTTGAGCTGCCGCACGTCCTTCCTGGCAGCCTGCTCTGACATGGCCGGCAGCGCCGCAGTCGCCACTGCTATCCCGAAGACCCCAAGGGGAAACTCCACCACGCGATCGGCGTAGTAGAGATAGGAAACGCTCCCCTCCCGTAGGAAAGAGGCCAGGAGTGTGTTGATGAGGACGTTGAGCTGGACCGCCGCGAGGCCAAAGATCGACGGTCCAAGAAGCGCCGCAATGCGCCGAAGCACGGGATGGGAGAAATCAGCCGACGGAGGAAGCAGGATTCCCTCGCGGCTTAGCGAGGGAACCTGGATCAACACCTGTCCCAGGCCGCCGGCCAGCACCCCGACGGCAAGCCCGGTGACAGGAACTTGCAGATGAGGCGCAAGGAAAAGCGTAGCCGCGATCATCGAGAGGTTGAGCGCCACCGGCCCAAGGGCCGGCGCAAAGAAGCGGCGGTGGGCATGGAGGACCCCCATGGCCAGTGCCGCCGCCCCCACGAAAAACAAGTAGGGAAACATGAGGCGGGTCAGTGAGACCGCCAGCTCTGCTTGCCGGGGATGGTCGAAGAACCCCGGCGCCACAACGCGGACGATCCAGGGAGCGGCCAGCGCCCCAAGCAAAGACACTGCCGCCAGCAGGAGGAGAAATGCCCCTGAGACGCTCCGGACCACCCGCTTGAACTCCTCCGGCCGCCGGGTGGCCAAATATTCGGTGAACACCGGAACAAAGGCTGTTGACAGCGCCCCTTCTGCGAGCAGGCGGCGAAAAAGGTTGGGGATCCTGAAGGCCACAAAGAACGCGTCAGTGACGACGCCGGCCCCGAAGGCCCGCGCAACCACTACGTCCCTCACGAAACCGAGCAGCCTGGAGAGAAGCGTGGCAAGGCCGATCTGCCCCAGTCCTTGCACCACTCCGGCCCGGGCGTCTTTCCGAGGCGCGTCAGAAGACGGGGTCATCAAAAAGCCCTTGACAGGGAGAGTTCGCGACGGTACCGTTGACCCTCGCGTCGTAACCATCGTAACCATGTAGTCGGAAAAAGGGGGAAACGGAATCGTGGCGAACACGAAATCGGCCATCAAGCGGATGAGGCAAAGCGAAAAGCGTCGTCTCAGGAACCGGTCCGTCAGATCGAAGGTCCGGACCGCGGTGAGAGCGGCTCGGTCCGCGCTCACCGAGAAGTCTCCAGCCGCCGCCGAAGCCATCAGAGAGACGATCCGCACGCTCGACAAAGCCGCGACCAAGGGCGTGATTCACAGAAACACCGCCGCCAGAAAGAAGTCTCGTCTCGCGAGGCAACTCGCCTCCATCGCCGGTTGAGCGTCAGCGCCGCCCGGGCGCCCCGGCCCGCTGCTGCTGATCCGGGCGGAGCTTTCTGAAGATCTCCACGGCCATATCCGCAAGGAGCCGGCCTCCGCCCTCTCCATAGAGGGCCGCGCACCCGATATAGCGCGCCCCCTGACGGTACTCTTCGGCGGAGAGGAAGTAGCCCAGATAGTCGTTCGAAAGCCCCACGACGAACACCAGGGAAAACCGCCCGCGGCCACCGGCCTTTACCGCCCGGCCGAGGCTCGTTTGAAGTTCTCCGGGAACGGTCACCCAGGCGCTGTCGCCGATCGCCACTCCGACCATCTCAGAGCTTCCGGGCATCACCGAGGAGAGGCCCACGGTCGCCCATCGGGGAAGCAGGCGACCGGCGCAGTTCCTCACTGACAACCGGGGCTCGGGGAGCGTAACAGGCTCGATCAGAACCCGAAGACCGGGTGATCGCTCCAGCGGGGTTTTCTCCCACACCGACCTGACGCCTTGAGCCAAGGCCGCACCTATCTCCCTCACTCCCCCCCATCCGCGCCGGCTCGGGCTCACGTCAGCCACGGCTCCGTTAGTGTAGAGTGCCGGAACGCCGAGGGCGGCCTCGAGAGCCCGCGACGCCTCCCCCATGACGTCGCCTGAGAGGGAGAGGCTGGTCGCCCCGAGCGCTGTCCCGTGGATCGCGTAGTTCCAGAGGAGCGCAATGGGACGGCCATCGCCGCCGACCACCTTCAGGACCCCAAGCTCGTGATCGAGATCGCCGTTGATTCTGCTTTTTACGATCCGGTGAACCTCACCCCGCCCGGCGCCGACGCGGGCCGGAACTTTCCGGTCCTCAGCCAGTAGCGCCGCCCGTTCCATCCCCGCCAGAAGCTGCTCACGGACCCCGGCGACGTACCTGTCGAGGACCAGAAACTCGAACAGTGCCGAGCGGGCAAAGGCCCCAGGCCCTGAGTGGGTATGGGACGCCGACACGATGATCGCATCGTGCCGCCGCCCTGCGGCCTCGAGCCGCCCGCGCAGATCCTGAACCATTTCCCTATCAACGCCTACCAGGTCAACGGCAATCCACAGGAGCCTGACGTTCATCTCCCGCTCGCCCTTCGGGCCCCCACCTTTCGGGGATTCCAGGTGGAGGGCGCGGACCATGATGGGATCATGGACCCCTCGTGAGGGTTTGAGCCAGAAGGCGTAGGGAGAGCGACCCAGGAGATCCGGGAAGGGGAGCCGCCGGTCCAAGCTGCCGTAACCGGCGAGCGGCACTCCGACAGGCGGCGTCACGTCCAGCGCCGCCGCCCCAGCGGCGATACAACCGGGACAGGGAGCTGAAGAGCCGGGGTCGGCCCACGTCGTGCCGGCTAGCAGGACTATCGCGGCGACGGCGAGGCACGCTTTCGCCGGCGACAGCAGGGGCGCCGGCTTCATCGGGCCCCGCAGAGGCAGGCCAAAAGCGCAGTCAGCTCCGGCTTCGGCAACCCGCCTGACTTCATGCGGCGCTCCGCCTCCCAGCACGCCGCGAGATGGCGTGAGAGGTCCGGGACGGAGAGAGCCTCCGCCCTGGCCAGGAATGGCTCAACAGACTGCCGAGGGCGGCGCAGGAGCCGCGCGATCTCCTCAGGGGATTTCCCCTGTCGAAGCCACTCCTTGGCGAGCCAGGTCGAGCGCACCTCACGCGCTACCATCCCCAACACCTTCATCGGTTCCTCTCCGGCCCTGAGGAGCGCCTCAAGGACCGCTATGGCCTGCCCCGTTTCACGGCGCTCCACGGCTCTAGTCAGGTCGAAAACGGTGCGGAGACGGTGTTCACCGACAACCGCTCTCACCTCTCCGGCATCGACCCGGCTATTCGCCGGGCCGGCGGCAAGGGCGGCCTTCTGGAGCTCGCCGTAGAGGCCTGCGAGATCGTCGCCCGCCCATTGGACCAGGAGGTGAGCCGCCTCCGGAGTCACCTCGATCCCGTCCACTCTGGCCCGAGCCACGAGCCAGCGAGTCATCTCCCTGTCCGACATCCAACGACGGCCGACGCGGGCAGAGCCTGGAGCAACCAGTGGGATGAGGGGAGCCGTTCGGTCGCGAGCAAAAGGAGGCGCGTTGACGGGCTGGGGTTCTTGAGATACGCCTCCAACGCCTCGCGTCCCCGCGACGAAAGATCCTGAGCAGCCTTGACGACGATCAGCCGCGCGCCGGCACCGAAGGGAAACGTCAGGGCGGCCCGGACGACGGCCTCAGGCGTGGCGTTCTCTCCGTCAAAGATCTCACGGTTGAACGCGGCGTTCGAGCCTTCCGGGAAGAGGCGGCGGGTGATCGCTGAACAGGCGTCATCGAGAAGGAACGGCTCGGGGCCGTGGAGCAGTGCGACCGCGGGGACCCTGCCGGCTTCAACCTCCCTGAGGAGTCCCCAGTAGTCCATCGGTTAGCTTTCAGCTTCGAGCAGAGAGCCGGGGGCCGAGCGCTGATTATTAAAAACGGTCGGTCGCGAGGGTCACAATAGACCGCCCGATATCCACGGCCGCTCTCCTGAGCGCCGCCTCCTCACGACCGATAGTCGCTGAGACCTGGCCGGGTACGCGGAAGTCGGCCTTCTCCTGCAACCCCTCCTGGCGCCAGAGCATCGTGTTCTTCCTCACGTCCCTGAACTGGAGGTTCATGGTCACGAGCAACCGATATTCACGGACGTTGGCTCGGGGGTCATACGACAGCGACTCGATCTGGTAACTTACGATCTCGCCCTCGAGGATCGAGTCGGCCTCTTCGGGCCGTGTCACAGCGAGCCGCCCGCTTGTCACGAACGCCTCGACCACAGCCTGGGTCAGGAAATTCTCGATCGCAGGCTCCCTGGTCTTGTTGGCGAAGACTGGGATCGCAACGGTGCGGATGTGGGAGGGAAGGCTTCCCTTGAGGGAGTATCCGCATCCCGGGATAAAAAGAAGGGCCAGGAGCCAGAGGGCGCGGAGGCGCATCACCCGTCCCGCGTCACGATGTTGACCAGGCGGCCCGGGACGACCACGACCCGATCGACCCGACGGGTCCTGAGCCACGGGAACACCCGCCGGTCGGCCAGCGCCATCTCGCTGACCAGCTCGTCGCGCGTCCCCGTCTCCACCGTGAGCCGGCCGCGAACCTTGCCGTCCACCTGTACGACGATCATGATCTCCTCCCTGGCGAGAGCGCCGGGGTCCGGTTCGGGCCATCGCCGGCTGAAGAGGCTCTCACGATCTCCTAGCTGGGCCCACAGATCCTCGGCGATGTGGGGAGCGAACGGACCCAGGAGCAGGACGATCGTCTCTACCGCCTCCCTCATCAGGCTCAGGCGCTCCTTCCGGCTGCCGGAATCCATCGACGCCGCCTCGTACGCGTAGAGCGCGTTGACCAGCTCCATGATGGCGCTGATCGCCGTGTTGAAGTGAAACTCGTCCTCGACGTCGTCGGTCACGCGCTTGACCGTCTCGTGAATCGTTCTCCTGAACTGCCGCCCCTCCCGGGAGAGGCCGGCCGGCTGCGTGGGCTCGGCCTCCAGCAGCTCGTGGAGGTGGCCCTGGACGAAGCGCCAGACGCGGTTCAAGAAGCGCGAGGCGCCCTCGACACCCTGGTCGTTCCATTCCAGGTCCTTTTCGGGAGGAGCCGCAAAAAGGGAGAAGAGGCGGGCCGTGTCAGCGCCGTACTTGGCGAACAGATCGTCCGGGTCCACGACGTTTCCCTTGGACTTGGACATCTTGGCGCCGTCCTTGATCACCATCCCCTGAGTCAGGAGGTTCACGAACGGCTCGTCCAGCTTGACGAGCCCCAGGTCGCGGAGCGCCTTGGTGTAGAAGCGGGAGTAAAGAAGATGAAGAACCGCGTGCTCAATCCCGCCGATGTACTGGTCCACCGGCATCCAGTACTCCGCGGCGGCGCGATCAAACATGCCTCCTTCGTAGGCGGGAGAGCAATAGCGGAGGAAATACCAGGAAGACTCCACGAAGGTGTCCATGGTGTCGGTGTCGCGCCGCGCCTTCCCCCCGCAGCGCGGACAGGTCGTGTTCACGAAGCCGGAGGCGTCAGCCAGCGGCGATCCACCCTTGCCGCTGATCTGAACGTCTCGCGGAAGGACGACCGGAAGGCTGGCTTCGCTCTCGGGCACGAGTCCACAGACGGGGCAGTGAATGATAGGGATAGGCGCTCCCCAGTAGCGCTGGCGGCTTATCCCCCAGTCGCGAAGGCGGTAGTTCACCGTCCGCTTCCCAATCCCCTTCCCTTCCAGATCGAGCGCCATGCGCTCGCGCGCCTCCGAAGAGGAGAGACCGGTGTAGGGCCCGGAATCGACGAGCCATCCGTCCTCGGTGAACGCCTCTGCCATCGGCATCCTGAGACTTCTCGCCCCGTTCTGAATGACCACGGGAATCGGCAGGCCATACTGCGCGGCAAAATCGAAGTCCCTCTGGTCGTGGGCCGGAACGGCCATCACGGCGCCGGTCCCGTACTCCATGAGAACGAAGTTCGCAGTCCAGATCGGGATCGGCCTCGAGGTGAACGGGTTGATCGCATTGGCCCCGGTGAAGACCCCTTCTTTCGTTGCGTCCGCCGCCATCCTCCTGATCTTGTCCTCGCGCGAGGCCCGCCCAACGAATGCCAGGACCTCGCGCTCCCCGGGGCTCCCTCCGACCAGCTCCCTCAGGAGCGGATGCTCGGGCGCCAGCACGAGAAACGTTGCTCCGCAGATCGTGTCGAGGCGTGTCGTGAAGACCTTGATCGCTCCCTCACGGCCGTCGAGAGGAAAATCGACCTCGGCTCCCACTGACTTGCCTATCCAGTTGCGTTGCATGGTGAGGACCCGCTCGGGCCACCCGGGAAGGCGGTCGCACCACTCCAGAAGCTCCTCGGCGTAGTCGGTGATCTTGAAGAACCACCCCTCGACCTCTTTCTGAGCGACCTCGCTGTCGCAGCGCCAGCAGCGCCCCTGCTCGACCTGTTCGTTTGCGAGGATCGTCCGGCATCCGGGGCACCAGTTCACCGCCGAGCGCCTGCGGTAGGCCAGGCCGCGCTCGAACATCCTGATGAAGATCAACTGCTCCCACTTGTAATACTCCGGATCGCAGGTCGCGAACTCCCGATCCCAGTCGTAGGAGCACCCCATCTTGCTGAGCTGGGCGCGCATGTAGTCGATGTTCTCGCAGGTCCAGACCGCGGGATGGACCCCGTGCTCGATGGCAGCGTTCTCGGCCGGAAGGCCGAAGGCGTCCCATCCCATCGGGTGGAGCACGTTGAAGCCGCGCATCCGCTTGTAGCGGGCGACGACGTCGCCGATAGCATAGTTCCTGACGTGCCCCATGTGGATCCGCCCCGAGGGATACGGGAACATCTCGAGGCAGTAATATTTCGGGCGGGTCGGGTCAGGGGATGCCGTGAAGAGCTTCTGCTCCCCCCAGATCTTTTGCCACTTGGCCTCGATTTCACTGAAAGGGTATCTGTCGGTGGCCATATGAATTTAGGCATGATTTTTACCACACTTAGCCGCTGGAGGCAAGGTTTTACCGCCCGGCCGTATGCCGATCCCCGACGACGTTAAGCGGTGTGGAAGAAGTCGTAGATCCTCTGGGCGAGCTTCGGGGTCACCTTGGGGACAGAAGCCAGCTCGGCGACCGACGCCTCGCGGACCCGCCTGGCTGATCCCAGGGACTTTAGTAGATTAGCGCGGATCGCCGGCCCGACTCCGGCTATCTGGTCCAGAACCGACCGGATCGTACGCCGGGAGCGGAGCCGCTTGTGATAGGAGATGGCGAAGCGGTGGGCCTCGTCCCGGATCTTCTGGAGGGCGTGGAGCGCCGGCGAGGTCAGGTCCAGGATCACCGGCTCCGGGCTCTCCTGAGTGTAGACCTCCTCCGCCCGCTTGGCGAGAGCCGCAACGGGAAGATAGTCGAGCCCCAGCTCCCCGAGCGCCCTCACGCCCGCGTTGAGCTGGCCGCGCCCCCCGTCGAGAAGAATCAGGTCGGGAAGAGTTCCGCCTTCTTCAAGAGCCCTCGATCCGCGGCGGTTGAGCAGCTCACGCATCATGGCGTAATCGTCGGCCCCCTCAACCGCCTTGATCCTGAAGCGCTTGTATTCGTCCTTCTTCATCTCCCCGTTTTCCCACACCACCATCGAGCCGCAGGCTTCGTCCCCCTGAATGTTGGAAACGTCGAACCCCTCGATCCTGTGTGGAAGGTTCGAAAGGTTCAAGACCCGCTGAAGCTCTTCCAGGACCGCCTGCTGGCGGTTCCCCCGGGAGAGGAGATGGGCCTGGAGAGACAGCGCGGCGTTCTCCTCGGCCATCGCCACCAGCTCGCGCTTCTTCCCGCGCCGGGGCGCGTGGATCTCTGTCCTCCCGCCACGCCGCTGGGCGAGCCACCTGGCAATCAGGTCAAGCTCGGGAAGCTCCTCTGACGCCAGGATCTCAGGCGGAGGGACCACGTTCTTCGCGTAGAACTGGCGGGTGAACGACGACAGGATCTCACCGTCGCTCCACCCTGAGACCCTGTCAAAGAAGAACGACTCCCGCCCGAGAAGCCTCCCTCTCCTCACGAAAAAGATCTGGACGCACGCCTGGCTCCCCTGGCGGGCCACTCCGAGGATGTCCTGGTCCGCCTCGTCGGTTGAAATGATCTTCTGCCGTTCTCTGATCGTGTTGAGGGCCTGGACCTGGTCGCGGAGCGCCGCTGCGCGCTCGAACCTGAGGCCTGCGGCCGCGTCTTCCATCTCGCGAGTCAGCTCCTTGACGAGATCGTCCCTCTTCCCCTCGAGAAAACGCTCCACGTCCCGGACCGTCCGCCAGTACTCCTCCCTGGATTCCCGGCCGGTGCACGGCGCGTTGCAGCGGTGGATGTGGTGCTGAATACATGGCCGCTCCAGGGAGCCGTTGACAGTGATCCGGCAGGTGCGGAGCGGGAAGAGCTGGCGGACCAGCCTGAGCGTCTCCCGCATGGCCGTGGCGGGATAGAAAGGCCCGAAGTGCTCCGCGCCGTCCTTGGCCACGCGGCGCGCCACGATGAGCCTGGGGAAGTCTTCGTTGGTGGTCAGCTTCAGGAAAGGGTAGTGCTTGTCGTCCCTCAGGATTATGTTGTAGCGGGGACGATGTTTTTTGATCAGATTCGATTCGAGGATCAGCGCTTCCAGCTCGTTGCCGGTGACGATATATTCCAGATCTCGGATCTGTCCGACGAGCGCCTCGGTTTTGGGGTCCCGTGGCCGCGACTCCTGGAAGTAGGATCGCACGCGGCTCCGGAGGGAGGCGGCCTTGCCCACGTAGATGACCCGTCCCTTCGCGTCCTTCATGAGATAGACGCCGGGGCGGTCGGGCAGCCCTTCGATCTTCCCCCCTACCACGTCGTCAGCTCCTTCTTTTTAAGGGCCCTGATGCGGTCCCGAAGATCAGCCGCCCGCTCGAAATCGAGCCGCTTCGCCGCCTCGCGCATCTCGGCTGTCAGCTCCTTGATCCGTTCCTCCAGCATCTCAGGCGAGCCGTACGCCTCCTCCGCCTCGCGCGCCACCTCCACGGTGTAGTAGTCGCGCTCATAGACAGAACTGAGCGCCTCGCGGATGGATTTCCTGATAGTTTCCGGGGTAATGCCGTAAGCCGCGTTGTACTCACCCTGTATAACCCGCCGCCGCTCAGTCTCCTCCAGCGTGGTCTTCATTGAGCCTGTGATCTTTCCGGCGTACATGATGACCTCTCCTCCGACGTTGCGCGCCGCCCGCCCTGCGGTCTGGATCAGTGAGGTCGCAGACCTCAGATACCCCTCCTTGTCGGCGTCGAGGATTGCCACCAGAGAAACCTCGGGGAGATCGAGTCCCTCCCTGAGCAGGTTTATCCCTATCAGACAGTCGAACTTTCCCAGGCGGAGGTCCCGGATGATCTCGATCCGCTCCAGCGTGTCGATGTCAGAGTGGAGATACCGCACCCTGAGCCCCATCTGCTGGTAGTACTCGGTGATGTCCTCGGCCATCCGCTTGGTGAGTGTGGTCACGAGGACGCGCTCGTCGCGCTCAGCGCGGGAGCGGATCTCGTGGAGGAGGTCATCCACCTGCTCCCCGGCGGAGCGGACCGCGATCTTCGGGTCCATGAGCCCGGTCGGGCGGATGATCTGCTCAACCACCGCCGGCTGGATCCTGTCCTCTCCGGCGCCGCGCGCTCCCTGCCGGGCCATCCCAAGCTCGTGCTCGCCCGGGGTCGCCGAAACGTAAACGGTCTGGCCGGCCAATGATCTGAACTCTTCAAAGGTCAGCGGCCGGTTGTCGAAGGCCGAAGGGAGGCGGAAGCCGTACTCTACGAGGGTCTCCTTGCGGGAGCGGTCGCCGTGATACATGCCGCGGATCTGGGGGACCGCGACGTGGCTCTCGTCGATGACGACCAGCGCGTCCGGCGGAAGGTAGTCGATCAGCGTCGGCGGGGGCTGGCCGGGCTTCCGTCCCGAAAGGTGCCTGGAGTAGTTCTCGATACCGTGGCAGTAACCGATCTCGCGGAGCATCTCGATGTCAAAGAGGGTCCGCTGTTCCAGCCTCTGGGCCTCGAGCAGCCGGTTCCGGGAGCGGAAGAAATCGAGCCGCTCAATCAGCTCCTCCTGGATCGACTCGATCGCTTGCTCGAGTTGCCCCGCGGGAGTCACATAGTGGTTCGCCGGGTAGATCACAGCGCGGGCCGGGCGCCCCACGACCTCCCCCTTCAGCGGGTCGATCTGGAAGACGGCTTCCACGTTGTCGCCGAACAGCTCGACCCTGAGCGCGGTGGCTTCATCCGCGGCCGGGAAGATCTCGACCAC
>CAZXPE010000054.1:0-2316 GCA_964642915.1 uncultured bacterium
TCGATCGTTTCATAGATCTGGCTGAGCTGGGTCTGATACCTGGAAGCCAGGGATCGGGCTTTGTCCGTGGTGTACTGCTCAAGGGGGAGAATCGCCTCGTCAGGAGGGGCGGCGTGTGCCTGAGAGATGGCAGCCACCAGGATGATTCCCAATGCCGCCGCCCACCATCCGGCCCTCATCCGCCTCCTCCAGCAGGCTAGTTCTCGAAGATTTGCTGTGGGCTTACCGTAACGACCTTCCCCCACCACCTCTCAGACCTGGCCAGCTCGACGTCACGCTTGGTTACGTGAGGTGGGGTCCCTTCAGTATGTCTGAACGAGAAGAAGAGGTGGTCGCCCGAGGCGAAGTGGGAGGGATGCTTCTTCCATTCGGCCCATTCCTCTGATGTGGCGCATGCGCCGGCTGTAAACCCGATTCCGATCAGCAAGATGGCTGTCAACGTCCACGAGCGCATCGTTTTCTCACCTCCCGTGAAGGGGATGCTAACAGGCGCCCCTGGAGCCGTCAACTATTTTGTTGGAGACTGTATGATAGACTCGTCTCATCGCACGGGCGACGATCGAGACAGGAGGGCTCACTGTCATGGGACGGGATGATCTTCTTGTTGAAACCGGGTGGCTGGCAGATCATTTGAATGATCCGTCGGTTCGGATCGTTGACATCAGGGGGATCATCAAGCCCGTCACCGAGCCCCCGCCGTGGTACTTCGACAACCGTGCGGCCTATGAGCGCTCACACGTTCCCGGCGCGGTCTATGTGGACTGGCTCAGGGACCTCGTGGACCATGACGCCCCGATCAAGATGACTCCAGCCCCGCCTGAAAAGCTGGCTCAAGTTTTCGGCAGCCTCGGCCTCGGCGACGGCCACACGATCATCGCGTATGACGACGACGGGGGGCTGATCGCCTGCCGCCTCTGGTGGCTCCTGAACTACTATGGCCATCCGGCGGTCAAGCTCCTGAACGGCGGCTGGACCAAGTGGGTGGCCGAATCGCGCCCCGTGACAGCCGAGCCTCCCTCTCACCCTCACGCGATTTTCACCCCGAGGCTCCGCTCCGAGTGGAGGATCGGCCCGGAAGAGGTCCGAAGCGCGATCGGCGCCCCCGGCGTCAGGATCGTTGACGCCCGGAGCCGGAAAGAATACCGGGGCGAGGTCAGCCGCGGTGAACTAAAGGGGCGGGTCCCGACGGCAGTCAACGTCTTCTTCAGGAACATGACGGAAGGTGAGCACAAGACCTGGAAGCCAGAGGCTGAGATCAGAAAACTCTTCGATGAAGCAGGCGTCACGCCGGGCCAGCGGGTGATCTGTTACTGCAACGCCGGGGTCTCCGCGGCAGTGGATCTCTTCGCGCTGAAGCTGGCGGGCTACCCCGACGCGGTGAACTTCGCCGGCTCCTGGTACGAGTGGGAATCCGACCCGTCGAACCCCATCGAAGCCGGCTCGTGAGCGGCCGTTTTCCTTTCCAAGCTGGGTTCTCAGCGCTGCTGCTCGCCACTCTCACCGCCAATCTCGCTGAGGCCGATCGGCTCAAGGTCCGCTGGCAGCCAGCCTCCCCAGGCCAGGGGGACGCGGCGCTGGTCTTCCTTGCCGGACTGCCGGATGCCTCGACGGTGGAGGGAAGCCTGGGCGGCCGGCCCCTCATCTTCTTCCCTTACGGCGACGGCTACGCGGCGCTGGCGGGGATCGATCTGGAAGCGAAGCCGGGGAAGGTCCAGTGGAGGATCGGCGCTATGGACGGGCAGGGGAAACCGATCAAAGCTTCGGGAGCAATTCAAGTGAAGTCGCGGAAGTTCCCCGTCCAGCGCCTGACGCTCCCGAAGGAGATGGTCGAGCTTGATCCTCCAACGCTCGCCCGGGCCGAAGAGGAGTCGAGGCGTTTGAAGACGCTCTATGCCACTGTGACCGCCGAGCGGCTCTGGCGCGGGCGATTCACCCGCCCTGTGGCGGGAACTGAGGAGCCGAAGGGATTCGGAGCGAGAAGGATCATCAACGGCCTCCGCCGCGCTCCCCACTCGGGAGTGGATTTCTCAGCAGACGGCGGGACGCCGGTGGTGGCGGCGAACTCAGGGGCCGTGGCGCTGGTGGCTGAGATGTTCTTCCCCGGCCGCCTGGTGGTCCTTGACCACGGCCTCGGCCTCTACACTCTCTACTTCCACCTCCAGGATGTCAGGGTGGAGTCAGGTCAGAAGGTGGAGCGGGGAGAAATCATCGGCACAGTGGGCTCCACAGGCCGCGCCACAGGGCCGCATCTTCACTTTGGCGCCCAGCTACGCCAGGCGCGCATCGACCCCACCGCCCTTTTGACCTTGCCGCTTT
>CAZXPE010000054.1:2416-11929 GCA_964642915.1 uncultured bacterium
TTCCAGAAGACGCCCGGCCGGCGCTCGACCCAGGGGATCTCGGCCACGTTGACGAAGAGGCTCACAGGGGTGCTCATGCCGGTTTCCCTTACCGCCTCCGAGCCGGTCTCTTTCCTTTCCTCGACGCCTTCGCCTTTGCCTTGGACTTTTTCTTTGGCTTGGCGACTCTTTTCGTTTTGGGCTTCTGCGTTTTGGGTGGCGCGGGAGGGGTCTTGTGCTCCCAGAGACCGAACGAGTTCTCCTGGGGGTCGAGGGCCACGGCGAACCATCCCTCGCCCGGCACCTCGGTCCTGGGCATGACGATGCGGCCGCCGAGGGATTCCACCTTCCGAGCGAACTCGTCCATCGACTCGACCTGAATGTAGTTCACCCCCCGCTGCTGGGGATCCATCCGCCTCATCATCCCGCCGTTGACGCCCTGGCCTGGAGGCGCAGTCTCGATCAGCCAGTAATTCTCGATCCCAGGGATCTGCGCCTTCTGAAACTTCCAACCGAAGAGGTCGGTGTAGAAACGGCTGAGGCGCTCCGGGTCGTCGGCAACGATCTCGAAATGGACTGGGGTTCTGTGCATGGCATCTCCTCCGTGTGTGCGGTGATCAATTCACGGGCTTCTCGCGGGCTCTTTCGAGACCGGGCTCTCCGGTTCAGGCCGTCCCCTGAGCCGGCCTGAGGCAGAAGGCAAAGGTCGCCCCTTCACCCGGGCGGCTTTTGACATCGATCCGCCCTCCCATCCGCTCGATGATCTGGCGGCAGAGGAAGAGCCCCAGGCCCGTGCCTTCCTCGGGAGGCTTCGTCGTGAAGAACGGAGTAGTGAAGAGGCGCTGCCTGACCTCTTCCGTGATTCCCGGTCCCGTGTCCTCGACCGCCACCTCTATCGACCCGTCCGGACACGAGCCCGTTCTCACGCGGAGGGTCCCTCCCTCTCCCATCGCCTGAAGCGCGTTCAGGAAAAGGTTGAGGAGCACCTGCTGGAGTCCGCTTTCGTCGGCCAGCGCTGAAGGCACCTCCTCGAGGACGGGCTCTACGGCGATCCGCCGCCGCGCCAGGTCTTTATGCAAGAACGCAAGGACCTCCTCGATAATCGCGGTGACGCGGACCGGCCTCAGCTCCCCCTGTCCGGGGCGGGTGAATCCGGCGAGTTGCTGGACCAATTGCTTGAGCCCCGTCACGCCTCCCATGATCCGTTCAGCGCCCCGCCGCTCCTGCTCGCTTAAAGCGCTTTCACGGAGGAGGTCGGCATACCCCATGATAGGGGCCAGGTAGTTCTTCATCTCGTGGGCCACTCCCGCCGCCAGTTGCCCCACAGTGGCGAGCTTCTGGATCCTCTCCCACTTCTCCTCGATGGCCCGCTCTTCCGTCACATCGAAACAGAACGCTGCCGCCTCGATCTCTCCCGACGGGTTCGCCAGAGTCGTGAAAGTTCCTACCATCCTTCTGACACTTCCGTCTCTGGCACGAAGGGCGAACTCCTCCCGTTCTATCCGCCCCCGCTCCTCCAGCATCCGCGCGAGCCGCTCATGGAAACGCTCGCCGCCGGCCGCCAGCAGTGACTCGCATGATTCTCCCAGCAGTTCTCCCGAGGCATATCCCAGAACCTCCTCGGCCCTCCGGTTGACCTGCTTGATTCGCCCATCGGCCCCCATCAGGACCACCACGATTGTCGCTTCCCGAATGATCTCCTCGTAGTACTGCTTGAGCGACTGAATCTGCTGAAGGGATCGGAGGATGGTCTCCCGATCGGCCCTGATCTCACGGATCATCTCGTTGAACGTAGCCGCGAACGCTCCGATCTCGTCGCGCCGCCTGAGCGTCACCTCCGCCGTCAGGTCTCCCGTCCTGACGCGGCCCGCGGCGCGGCTCAGGAGCCTGACGGGGCGGAGGGCGTACCACGTCGCCAGGAGGCTCACCAGGACGGCGACGCTCGCGACGAGCGCCAGGAAGATCATGAACTTCCAGCGAAGCTCCCTGAGAGGCGCCAGCACGCTCTCCTCGGGGACTGAGTGGATGAGGATCCAGTCCGTCCGATGCAGAGGGACCAGGGCTGAGTGGTAGTTTCCCCCGATGACGAGGCGATGCTCGAGACGGCGAGGAGGAGTTGGTTTCCTGACTGCGGCCTGCACTTCCATAAGATCCGTCGCAGCGATGATCCGGACATCGCTCCCGAGATCCTTCCGGGAGAGGATCGCCCCCACTTCTTCTTTGGGAAGAGGAGCCCAGGACTGGAAGATCAGGTCGCGCCGCGTTGAATGGGCCAGGCGGACGCCGAGCCGATCAGAGACAATAACCGCGCTCTCAGGCATGCCTCGGTCTCGCACTCGCTCAACGACCTCCCAGAACTCCTCGGCCCGGGAGTATAGAACGAGGACTCCTGAGACATCGCCTCCTTGAGTCGTCAAAGGAGCGGCAAAGGCTTGGACGGCGAGGCCGCCCTCAAGAAACGGACGCGAGGCGGTGGGGGAACCTTTCAGGGCCCTGACAAAGAACTCTCGTTCACCCGGGCGGTCCAGAATCCACCGGCCCGCCGAACGGCGTACGGCACCGTTCCTGTCAACCACTGCTACACCGAGAAGGTCAGGGTGCAGATTGAGGAACCCGGCCAGCCGCTGCTCCTCTCCCGTAGTGCCGGGAGCCATGTATCCTGCCAGGCTCCGGGCCTGGTCGATCCGGCGGTCCAGGTGGGTCTCGACGTTACGCCCCACCTGCTCAGCGAGGGCGTCAAGATGGCGAAGCCCGTCCTCAAGCAGGATCCGCTTCCCCTCCTGATAGCTGAGAAGAAACCCGATGACGAGGGGGATCAGAGAGACTGAAATAATGAGGACGAAGAGCTTTGCGCCAACAGGCCAGTGCGGCGGGAAGAGCCGGAGGAGCCGTGTCACGTCACCACCCCCTTGCGTTTTGCGGAGAACGCTATCAGGGATCAGCCGGGAGTGTCAAGGCCGCTCGGGAGAAGCGGGAGAAACGTTTCACATGCTCATTGTGGAATCTTTTCCCTGAGGCGCCTGGCGTAGGCGTCGAGGGCGGCGTTGGAGAGGACCGAGACGGACGAGCGGGCCATGATGGCGTACACAGCGGGCCTTGAGATCTTGACGGTGGCTGATGGGTCGAGGAGGTTTGGAGCCCTGGCCACCAGAGCAAGGGTGCCGAGGCCAATCAGGAGCGGCCAGGCGCAGGCGAGCCTCAGTCGCCATTCGGCGCGCGGAATCGCCAGCGTGTAGTCCCACCCCTCCCGGTAATGGTCGAGGGTGATGGCTAGGAGATCTCTGAGGAGCGGCCTGAGTCGCTCGAGCGATAGGGGATCGAGGAGCGCTTCGGGTGAGAGCCCGAGCGCCGCCAGCTCCTTCAGCGGAAGGTAGCAGCGACCGATTCTCAAGTCCCGCGCGAGGTCTCGAAGGACGTTGGTCATCTGGAGCCCCTTGCCGAACCTAACCCCTTTCCGTTTCATCTTCTCGACGTCCCAGCTTGCCAGCCGGGGCCGGTGGGCTATCATCATCTTCGTCCAGAACTCTCCCACGCACCCCGCCACGAGGTAGGTGTAGCGGTCCAGGTCCTCTCGGGCTTCGAGGGCGACGAGGCGTCCTTCATCCTCGCCGGGGAACGTGCTGAGGTCGAAGCTCATCCCGTCGGTAATGGTGAGGAGGACTGTGTGAACCCGCTCCCGGTCGGCTTTTTCCAGTTCACGATAGGCGGCAAAGCAATCGGGAAACCTCCTGAGCAGCTCGCGCTCTCCGGCGTGAGGGTTGGGGTCGGTGCGGGCCTTGACGATCTCGTCGAGTCGTGAAGGAGCCGCCTCGCCCCTCAGCTCGGCTCGGAGCACCTCCAGGTGGCTGAGCCGCCCCTCGCGGGAGATCAGGCGCGTGTCTGCGATCGTGTCTGCGGCACGTGCCAGGAGATAGGCGAGACCGATAGGTTGACGGAGCGATTTCGGAAGGATGGCGAGGGAGAGATAGAACGCGCGACTGACCCGCTTGAGAAGGCTGCCGAGGAGGTCTTCGCCCGGCCTCATCTAATCGAGATCTATGGGGCGGAGGGTGGGGTCGGGAGAATCTTTGGCCTTCTTGAGCCCTTCCTGGAACTTCCTGTCCAGCAGTTTCCCCTTGTCCTTCTCGGCCTCCACGGACTGGCGGAAATGCTCCTCCCTCCTGGCGGATTTGTCCTGGAGAGCCTTGAGGGCCGAATCGAGGTCGCGGGACGGGCCGCTCCTGGGGGGCGTCTCGTGGGAGATGACCGCGCGCAAGGCGGGGTCCACCTTGAGCCGCGCTCCGCAGCAAGGGCAGGCGACAGTGAAAGAATCTGTTTTCATCCCCGTTCCTCCGAGTTGCGGGCCATCCCACATGCTATGCTCTATGCCATGCCCGGCCTTGTCAACGAGTTTTCCTGGTCGCGGAGCCGCGACAACCTCTTCCAGGAGTGCCGCCGGAAGTACTTCTACCACTACTACGGAGCCTGGGGTGGATGGGAGCCCGACGCCCCCGACGAGGCGCGCAGACTCTACGTCCTCAAACAGCTTTCCTCCAGGCAGCAGTGGGCGGGAAAGACCGTCCACGAGGCGGTCGAGTGGGCGCTCCGGGCGCTTTTCGAGGGGCGGGAGCTTCCCGAGTCATGGCTCGTGGACGAGACCGTCAAGCGGATGCGCCGGGAGTGGAAAGCCTCCAACGACAAGCAGTACTGGCAGAGCCCGAAGAGCGCGGCCCTCTTCGAGCACGAGTACGGGGTGTCAATCAGGCCTGAAGAGTGGCAGCTCCTGAGAGACCACGTGGTCCGCTGCCTCAGGAACTTCTACCGCCTCGACCTTCTGGCCGACATCCGGCAGACCCCGAGGGAGCGCTGGATCATGATCGAGGAGATCCGCGCCTTTGACTTCGAGGGGACCCCGGTGTACGGTGCCCCTGATTTCGCCTACTGGAGCCGTGAGGAGAGGCTTGCCCTTGTGGATTGGAAGACGGGCAACGGTGATCCGGAGGAGAGCGGGTTCCAGCTCGGCATCTACGCGCTCTACGCCAAGGAGGTCCTGAAGGTGGAGCCCCAGCGAGTGGACCTCGTCCTGGTGAACCTGCGCGAGCCGAAAGCGAGCCGCATCCCGTGGGATGAGACGTTGCTGGAGGAGATCAAGGAGCGCTTTCGGCTCTCGGTCCGCTCCATGAAGGCGTGGCTCCGCGACCCGTTGTCGAACGCGGCGGTGATGGAGGACTTCGAGAAGACCGAGGACCACCGCCTCTGCCGTAGGTGCAACTTCCGCTCCGCCTGCCGCCCCGAACCTTTGCCCTGACTGGGCAAGGAAGGGATTTTGTGAGGGGGGCGCATGAGCGGGAGGTTGCCGTGTGTCTGGGTCGTCGTGGTCCTGGCTTTGGGGCCGGGCACGGAAACAGAGGATTATCCGCGGGCGGCCTTTTTGATTTCCTCGACTATAGTGAAAACCTTCCGGGGGGACTTCAGGTGGCGTTGCAGGATCTGAGACGTGGCGTCGATCATGCGGTTGGAGTGCAGGGTCGCAAGGTCGGCCCGAAGACCTCGGCCGACATAGAATTTGATTAACGCCTGGTACGCCATATCCCTGTGGCTGGCGACCTTCTTAAGTGCGTCAAGGGTATCCTGGGGGATGCGGATGGAAACCATCCGCGACTGCCGGGCTTGGATTGTCAAACTACGTTTCTTCATACAATTTCCTTTCCTCCCGAGTGGCGGGCCTTGCCGAGATGATTCTGAAACGGCCGGCGCGCTCGATGTGCACTACCAGCAAGAGGCGCTCCCGGGTCGAATAGCCGAGAATGAACTCTCGCTCTTCACCCGGGACTGAAGCATCACCATGTTGATAGAAAGGGTCGAAGAACGCCTCGGCCGCCTCCTCGAAGGAGACGCCGTGTTTTTTGAAATTCGTCAGGGCTTTTCGGCGGCTCCATTCAAAATCAATCCCTTGAAGGTTGAACGCGACGTCCACAAGCACACGATACTTGAACGTATATACGATGTCAATAAAAAGGGAAGATCCTATGGGCGGAGCGCGTGAGCGAGAGCTGCCGTACGCCTGGGTAATCGTGGCCCTGGCGTTCTTCGCCCTGGCCGTGGCGAGAAGAAAGGCAGCGGCCATCGGATAAACGTGATGGCGTCGCGGGGGGACGTTGAATGGGCCCCGCCCCGTCTCCGTCCAAATTTCTGACCGGCGCCACCCTTCGGCCGGGCTTATTGAGAACCCCTTGCGCAGGAGGACGCTATGAAACTTAGAACGATTGCCGTCATGGTTGTTGCCATCCTCGCCCTCAGTGCTGGAGCGTGGGCGGGTCCCGCCTCGGCGCCGGCCGCCCACGATGAGATAGGCCGTCTCTTTGACGAGATGGCCTCGCGGCTCAGGGGGCTCGGCTCCCACCTGAGGGAAGGCTCGGGCCACCACGGGGGGCGAGGGGAGCGCCCCATTGTCACCATTATGCTCCAGCGCCGGGACGAGCTCGGGCTGACGCCTGAGCAGGTGCAGGCACTTGAGTCTCTCAGGAGCGATTTTCAGCGGGAGGCGATTCGCCGCGAGGCCGACCTCCGCGTGACAGAGATGGATTTAGAAGCGCTTCTTCAGGCTGATTCGGTGGAGATGGGGAAGGTCGAGGCCAAGGTGAGGGAGATCGAGCGGTTCCGCGCCGACCTCCGCCTGGCCCGCCTCGGCGTCATCGAGAGAGGGAAGGCCCAACTCACCCAGGATCAGCGGGCCAAGCTCAAGAAGCTCCTGACTGAGCCGAGGCCGTGGCGCCCCCACTCCCGAGCTGAGCGCTCTGCAAGAGCGGCCGGGATCTCGGGTCAGACGCCGTAGCGGCGCTCAAGGGCCTGATACTCGGGGAGGCCGACCAGCTTCATATAGTCGTCCCATCCCATGAGCCGATCGCTGACGCTGGCTGTGGTCCCCCTGGCTTTGAGCTCCTCGAGGATCTCTACGGCCGTCCTGGCTATTGCGAAGAGGACATCCACCACCCAGACGCTGATCTTGTAGCCCATCTTCTCGATTTCTGCGTTGGGGAAGATCGGCGTCTTGCCGAAGGTGAGCATGTTCGCCAGAAGCGGGACGTCGGGAAGGCGGCGAGGAGCCTCCCGAAGCTCCTCGGCTGAGGCGAGGGCCTCGATGAAGACGGCATCGGCGCCCGTATCCCTGTAGGCGCGAGCCCGGGCGATCGCCTCTTCGAAGCCAAGAGGGCCGCGGGCATCGGTGCGGGCGATGATGACTGTCCGCGGGTCTTTCCGGGCGTCCAGGGCTGCCTCGATCTTCTTCTGGTGCTCCGCCACCGGGATAACCTGCCGGGGCCCCGCCATGTGCCCGCACTTTTTGGGCCACGCCTGGTCTTCCAGAATGATCGCCTGAGCTCCGGCCGCCTCGTACTCGACGACCGTCCGGCGCGCGTTGAGCGGGTTGCCGTACCCCGTGTCTGCGTCGGCGACCACAGGCACTGAAACGGACCCGGCGATATTGCGGAGGTGGTCAACCATCTCAGTCATTGTCAGCTCGCCGATGTCGGGTCGCCCGCGGCGACTGGCGGCCACCAGAAAGCCTCCCATCCCCACGGCTGAGAAGCCCACCCGTTCGGCGATGCGCGCCGTGAGGGCGTCATGGACGGCAGGGACGACAATGAGCCCCGGGCGATTGAGCAGATCTCTGAAGTGAGCGACTTCCGCCATCACCTCATCCTTTCTGTTGGTGCTCGGGGCGCCAGCGTAAGAGCCGCGCCTCCACCTGCTTGATCCCGAGCGCCATCACGATGCCGATCAGTCCGAGGGCGATGAGGGAGACCATCATGTCGGCGGCGTTGAGCGTGCCGAGCGACTGGACGATCAGGAAACCCAGGCCGCCCCCTGACTCGCCGCCGATGAACTCCCCGACCACCACGCCGATCAGCGCGAAGGAAATCGAGGGGGTGAGGGAGGCGAAGGTCCAGGCGAGCGCCGACGGGATGACGACAGTGCGCACTATCTGTCCCTCCCCGGCCCCGAGGAAGCGCGCAGAGTTGATCAGGTCGGGGTCCACGCTCCGGGCGCCCTGGAAGGTGTTGAAGAAGACGATGAAGAAGACGATAGTCCAGGCCAGCACGACCTTGGCCAGGAGCCCGAAACCGAAGATCATGGTGATGAGCGGCACCAGCGCGATGCGCGGCAGCGAGTTGAACGCGATGATGTACGGCTCGAAGACGCGCGCCAGCCGGTCGTTGCGCCCGAGCAGGAGCCCGGCAACGAAGCCCGTGGAGATCCCCACCAGGAACCCCCATATGGTGGACTGGACGGTGGAGAGCGCCATCTGCCAAATCGTGAGCCTTACCTTGTCAGAGGTGAGATAGAAGAAGCGCTCGACTATCGCCGACGGCCGGCTGATGAAGAACGGGTCGATCCAGTAAAAGCCCGGGGTTTTGGAGATGGCCTTCCAGCCGGTGAGATACTCCCAGGCCCCGAGGAAGGCCAGGAGGATCGCAAGCCGCCACGCGAGGATCTTCCACCGCTCCCCGTTCATTGAGCCAGCTCCATGAACTCCTCGCCCAGCGCGTGCCAGACCTCTCCGTACTCGCGCAGGTACTCCTCGCTCTCGCGGATCCTGATGACGTCCCGCGGGCGCGGCAGCTTCACGTCGTAGATGAGCTTGATCCTGCCGGGGCGCCGAGTCATGACCACGACGCGGTCTGCCAGGGTGATCGCCTCAGAGAGGTCGTGGGTTACGAAGACCACGGTCTGGTGCCTGGCCTCCCAGAGCGAGAGCAGCTCGGCGTGGAGGTTGAGCTTGGTGTGGGTGTCGAGCGCCCCGAACGGCTCGTCCATCAGGAGGATCTCGGGCTCCACGATCAGCGAGCGCATGAGGGCCACCCGCTGCCTCATGCCGCCTGAGAGCGTCGCGGGGAACGCGTCCTCGAATCCCTCCAGCCCCGCCAGCCTGATCGCCTCCCTGACCCGCCTGACCCGCTCGGCGGCCGGGATTCTCCGGTACTCAAGGCCCAGGGCGATGTTCCTCTCGACGGTACGCCACGGGAAGACTGTGTCCTTCTGGAAGACGTAGCCGATCTGGGGCGCGGGCTGGCCGGCCACCGGCTGGCCGTCGACCAGGATCTGGCCTCCCGACGGATGGACGAGGGCCCCGATCATGTTGAGGATGGTGGATTTGCCGCAGCCGGAGGGGCCGACGATGGCGACGAACTCCTTGTCGCAGACGCCGAAGGAGACGTTTGAAACCGCCGGGACCTCCCGAAGGCCCTGGGTGAAGGTCTTCGAGAGGTCCCTGACGGCGATACGGACCCTGGCAGGCGCCACTGCTTACGCTTTGTACTTGGCGTGAGCCTTCTTGACAAACGACATATCCACGGCCCTGGCGTATGGGATCGGCTTCTCCAGGGCGGTGGGCACCCAGACCTTCATGCCCCGCTCGTAGTCCTTCTCTTCGATCAGGAAGTCCCAGTCGAAGATGGTCTTGTAGTAGCGGACCGAGGCCAGCACGACCTCGCGCTTGAAGGTGTCCATGTAGGGCTTGTGAAGGAGGTCAACGATCTCGTCGTCCTTGGCCTT
>CAZXPE010000055.1:0-11615 GCA_964642915.1 uncultured bacterium
AAGCGCAAGGATCCCGCGGGCGATCACCATCCTCTGGATCTCAGACGTCCCCTCCCCGATCTCCGTGAGCTTCGCGTCGCGGAAGATCCTCTCAACGGGGAAGTCGGTTGTGTAGCCGGCGCCCCCGTGGATCTGGACCGCCCGGGTGGCGGCCTTCATCGCCGCCTCCGAGGCGAAGAGCTTGGCCATCGACGCCTCCTGGACCACCGGGCGCCCGCAATCCTTCAAAAAGGCTGCGCGGAGGGTCAGGAGGCGGGCCGCCTCGATATCTGTCCCCATCTCGGCGATCATCCCCTGGAGGCCGTTGAACTCGGCCAGGGTCTTGCCGAAGGCGGTCCGCTGCTTCATGTACTTGAGGGCGGCGTCGAGGGCCCCCTGGGCCAGCCCCACTCCCA
Source organism: uncultured bacterium (assembly GCA_964642915.1). Taxonomy (GTDB): domain Bacteria; phylum Methylomirabilota; class Methylomirabilia; order Rokubacteriales; family CSP1-6; genus CAZXPE01. The sequence continues at coordinate 396 of CAZXPE010000055.1, forward strand.
TGGCGGCCATGGCGATTCTCCCCCCCTCGAGCACCTGAAGCGCGTTCACAAACCCCATCCCAAGCTCTCCAAGGAGGTTCTCCTCCGGGACGCGGGCGTCCTCGAAGACCAGCTCTGCCGTGTCAGAGGAGTGGAGCCCGAGCTTTCTGTAGCGCTGACCCGGATGGAATCCGGGCATCCCCCGCTCCAGGATGAACGCCGAGATCCCCTTCCTGCCACGGGCAGGGTCGGTCACCGCCATGACTACGGCGATCTTCCCGACGCTCCCGTTGGTGATGAACGCCTTGGTCCCGTTCAGGACGAAGTGGCCCGCTTCCCTCACGGCGCGCGTCTTCATGGCGGCGGCGTCAGAGCCCGAGCCCGGCTCGGTGAGCCCCCAGGCGCCGAGCGTCTCCCCCCTGGCCAGCGGCGGGAGATATTTCTCCTTCTGGGCCTTCGAGCCGAACAGGGCGATGTGGTTGGTACAGAGCGAGTTGTGGGCCCACATCGTGATCCCCACAGAGCCGTCCACTCGGCAGAGTTCCTCAACCGCCAGAGCGTAGGAGACGTATTCCAGCGCTGCGCCCCCGTACTCCTCAGTCACCAGCGCTCCCAAGAGCCCTGTCGCCGCCAGCTTCTTCATGATCTCGAACGGGAAGTCGTGGGCCTCGTCGAATCGGCTGATCACGGGAGCGATCTCCTTTTCGGCGAACTCCCTCGCCAGCGCCCTGATTGCTTTCTGCTCTCGAGTCAGCTCAAAGTCCATGAGGAGCCAGCCCTCGATCTACACAGCCGCGCGGATGTTCTCCCGAACGAAGCTGACGATCTCCTGTGTGGAAGCGCCCGGAGTGAAGAGCCCCTTCACCCCCATTGCCCTCAGCTCGGCGATGTCTTCGGGGGGGATGATCCCGCCGCCGAAGAGCGCGATGTCGCCGGCGCCCTTCTCCTTTAGAAGCTCCAGCACGCGCTGAAACAGATACCTGTGGGCGCCTGAGAGGACGCTGAGCCCGATGGCGTCAACGTCTTCCTGGACCGCCGTGGCGACGATCTGCTCGGGCGTTTGATGGAGTCCGGTGTAGATCACCTCGAACCCGGCGTCCCTGAGGGCCCTGGCCACGATCTTGGCTCCCCGGTCATGTCCATCCAGCCCCGGCTTGGCAATGAGAACACGGATCTTATGCTCGGTCATCATCCGATCACCTCAAAACGGTTTGAATCCGCTCAGCGTTCTTCTTGATCTCTTCCCTGTCTCCCGGCACGAGCTTCCAGTCGAACCCCTTTCCGTCGTTCACGAACCGGGGGATGACGTGAAAGTGAAGATGCGGCACCGACTGGAAGGCGGCGGCGCCGTTGGCCTGGAGGACGTTCACCCCGTCGGCCCGCACAGCGCTCCTCACCGCGGCGGCCACCTTCTTCACGACATCAATCGCGGCCTGGAGGTCAGCCTGATCGGCGTCGAAGATCGTCGCTGCGTGACTCTTCGTCACCACCAGACAATGGCCGGGGTTCAGCGGGTTGATGTCCATGAACGCCAGGGTCTTCCGGTCTTCGTAAATCTTAAGCGATGGAATCTGCCCGTCACGGATCTTGCAGAACACGCACTCCATGTCGCCACCTCAATGATAATCAGGTTGCTTCCGCCCGGGGTTCAGGGCCCGGGCCACGACTGCCGTGAGGTCATCGATCCTGAACGGCTTCGCCACGAGGAAATCTATCCCCTTTCTCCCGACGTCGTCCGGATCGACTTGGTCGCCCCATCCGGTGACCAGCGCCACGGGAGTCTCCGGATGCCTGAGCTTGACTCCCTTCGCCACCTCCCAGCCAGAGATTCCAGGCATCCCGAGGTCGGTGACGACCAGATCGAACTGCTCCTCCTCGAAGCGGGCGAGGGCTGAGCGGCCGTCCCCGCAGGCAGTCACTCTGTGGCCCCGGCCGGCCAGCATGTCAACGACCATTTCCCGAACTTCCCGCTCGTCCTCAACGACCAGAATCTTCGCGCTTCGGTGAGGCCGGGGAGCCGGAGCGACCTGAGCAGGCTCGAGAGCCTCCCACTCCACGGGCAGACGAACGGTGAACGCGCTACCTTCTCCCTCCCGGCTTCTGACCTCGACCTCCCCGCCATGGCGGGCGATGATCCCATAGACCACGCTGAGGCCGAGCCCGCTTCCCCTCCCGGCCTTGGTCGTGAAGAACGGGTCGAAGATCCGCTGCCTCACCTCGTCGCTCATCCCGATACCTGTGTCAGCCACGACAACGCTCACGCGATCGCCCTCGACCCCGGTCCTGAGCGTGATCTTCCCTCCGAGAGGCATGGCGTCAAGGGCGTTGAAGACCAGGTTAGTCAAGGCCTCGCTAAGCTCAGAGGGATCTCCAACCGTCGGCGGGAGCGGGGTTGTTTCCATCCTGAGATCGTAGGCCACTCCCTTGGCCTGGGCCTCGTCCTTCCAGCGAGATCGCGTGATCTCAACGACCTCCTCGACCACCTGGTTCAGATCCACCGGCTGAAACGGCCGGGCCAGCCTCATCCGGGTAAACTCCTGTATCCGCCTGACAGTCCGGGCCCCGTCCAGAGCGACCTTCTCGATCACCTGAAGCTGCCGCCGGAGATCCGGGTCGTCGGTCTGGCTCAGGAGAAGCTGGGCGCGGCCCACGATCACTGCCAGGACGTTGTTGAAGTCGTGGGCGATTCCTCCCGCCATCTCCCCCAGGGCCCTCAGCCTCTCGGCCTGGACGATCTGTTGCTGGGCGGCCTCGATCTTGTCAAGCGCCGCCTTGAGGTCTCCGTAGAGGCGGCTGTTTTCGAGAGCGATGGCGGCCTGGTCGGCAAAGGCCTGAGCCAGCCGAATATCTTCCCGATCGAACAGCCGCCCCGGCCTGTCAGCGACGCCGAGAGCGCCGATCACCCTCTCTTTGGCGACGAGCGGCACGGCCAGCCCGGCGCGAAACGCCGCCTGTTCGATGCGGGTCCGCGCCTCGACCTCAAGCGTGATTCTCGGATCTGTCAGGAGGTCCGTCGTGACAACCGGGCGGCCCTCCCTCACGGCAAGACCAACAGCTCCGGTCCCCCGCGGAAAGACCAGGTTCTTACCGAAGGTAGGCCCGGCGTCACCGGAGATGGCCACCGCCACCATGTCCCCCGACTCCGGCTCCAGCCGATAGAGAGCGGCTACGGTAGCGCCGAGCAGCGACCGGACGCTGTCCACGACCCGCTGCTCAACCTCTTCAGGGTCCAGCGATTGAGAGATGAGGCGCCCCACCTCAGCCAGGCTCTCCGCCGCCCGCCGGCGCTTCTCGGTCTCCTCGTAGAGGCGGGCGTTCTGTATGGCGATGGCCGCGTGGTCTGCCAGCCGGAGCAGGATCGCTTCGTCCCGATCGGTGAATGGGCGGCGGGAGCGGTTTTGCACGAACAGCAATCCTTCCACGCGCTCCTGGATACGGATCGGGGCCACCATCTCCGCGACGACCCCTTCTTCTCGAGCCACCTCCAGGTAATCTTTGCTGATCCGGGGATCCTCGACGTAGTTTTCGGTTCTGAACGGGCGCCCGCTCAGGAGCACCTGCCCCCCGCTCCCTTTCCCGGCCTCAATGCCGAAGGTGTCGTACCCCTTATATCGGGACCCGACCCGATGACGGAAGACCATCGCCTCCGATCGGGGGTCCCGGAGAGCGATCTTGGCTATATCGCTCCCGCAAAGCTCCTTGGCCCCCTCGGCGACCCGCTGGAGAACCGTGCAGAGGTCCAGAGAGGCGCTGATGGTTCGGGCGATCTCAGCGGCGACTGCAGCCTCCCGTTCGCTCTCAGGGAGGCGCGCCCGAGCCTCTCTGCCGAGCTTCCCTTTTGACACCTGCTACACCTCCACGGTCCAGCCGCGAGTGTCGGGGACCCGGGCGTACTGGATGCCGACGATGGCGTCGTAGAGCCTCCGGGTCATCGGCCCCACCTCGCCGTTGTTGATCACCATCTTCTCCCCCTTGTAAGTCAGCTCTCCCACCGGGGAGATGACGGCGGCGGTCCCCGTCCCCCAGACCTCCTTGAGCGTTCCCCCCCTGTGGGCCTGAGCGACCTCGTCGATCGAGATCAGCCTCTCGCTGACCTTGACGCCCCACTCGCGCATCAGCGTGAGCGCCGAGTCGCGGGTAACGCCGGGGAGGATGGTCCCGGCAAGAGGCGGGGTGATGACCTCGTCGCCGATCTTGAGCATAATGTTCATGGTGCCCACTTCCTCGATATACTTCCGGTGCAAGCCGTCCAGCCAGAGCACCTGGGTGAACCCCTCGTGCTTGGCCTCTTCGCTTGCGTAGAGACTCGCGGCGTAATTGCCTGAGGTCTTTGCCGCTCCCACGCCCCCCTCGACAGCCCGGACGTATTGATCCGCGACGAGGATCTTGACCGGCGCCATCCCCTCCGGGTAGTACGTCCCGACGGGTGAGAGAATGACGAAATAGATGTACGATCGGGCCGGCCTGACGCCGAGAAACGGCTCGGAGGCGATGATCGCCGGACGGACGTAGAGCGACGTGCCGATCGTGCTCGGCACCCAGTCTTTTTCGATCCCGACGAGCGTCACCAGCGACTGGAGCGCCAGGTCGGGATCGAGGGGCGGGATGCACATGCGCCTGGCGGAGTTGTTCAGCCGCTCGATGTGCTTTTGGGGGCGGAAGAGACGAACTGTTCCGCCCACGCCCCGGAACGCCTTGAGCCCGTCGAAGACCGCCTGGGCGTAGTGGAGGACCGCCGCGGCCGGCTCCAGGGGGAACGGGGCGTATGGCTCCACCCGCGGGTCGTACCACCCTTTCTCCTCCTCGAAGTTCGCCACGAACATGTGGTCGGTGAAGACCGTGCCGAACCCGAGCTCCGCGTCCTTCGGACGTTTCTTGAGCGTCGCGGCTTTGGTGATCCTGATCGGCTCTGTCATAGCCCCTCCTCCTCAAAAGATGATCGGCTCGCGGTACTGGCCAAAGACCTGGCGGTAGACATCAGAGATTTCGCCGAGCGAGGCATACGCTTTCACCGCCTCGATGAGGACCGGCATCAGGTTCTGGCCGCCCCGGCAGGCCTCGGCGACCTGCTTGAGGCGGCGCTCCACCTTCGCCTGGTCGCGGGAGGCCTTGAGCCGCCTGACCTTCTCTATCTGCTCCCTTTCCACAGAGTCGTCGATCCTGAGGTAGTTGATCGGCTTCTCCTCAGGCATCACGTACTTGTTGACGCCGACCACCGTTCTCTCCCCTCTGTCCTCCATGAGCTGGGTTCTGTAAGCGGACTCGGCGATCTCCCGCTGAGGGTAGCCCAGGTCAATCGCCCGGATGATCCCTCCCAGCTCGTCGATCTTCCTGATATAGGACCACGCCTTCTCTTCCATCCGGTCAGTCAGCGACTCAACGTAGTAGGAGCCGCCGAGCGGGTCGATAGTCAGCGGCGCCCCGCTCTCCTCTGCGATGATTTGCTGGGTCCTGAGGGCCACCGTCGCCGCTTCCTCAGTCGGCAGCGCCCACGTCTCGTCATAGGAGTTGGTGTGGAGCGACTGCGCCCCCCCCAGGACGGCGGCCAGCGCCTGAAGGGCCACGCGGGCGATGTTGTTGAGCGGCTGCTGGGCCGTGGCCGAGACGCCCGCGGTCTGTGTGTGGGTCCTGAGCCTCATTGACTCCGGGCGCGTGGCGCCGAAGCGCTCCTTCATGATCCTGGCCCAGATCCTGCGGGCGGCACGGAGCTTTGCGATCTCCTCGAAGAAGTCGTTGTGGACATCGAAGAAAAAGGAAAGCCTCGGAGCGAACGAGTCCACGTCGAGGCCTCTGCGGAGGCATGTCTCCACGTAACCGATCCCGTCTGCCAGGGTGAAGGCCAGCTCCTGGACGGCCGTAGCTCCCGCCTCCCTGATGTGGTAGCCGGAGATAGAGACGGCATGCCATCTCGGAACGTGCTTCGAGGTGAACTCGATCATATCGACGATGATCCTGACTGCGGGCTCGGGTGGGCAGATCCACTCCTTCTGGGCGATGAACTCCTTCAGGATGTCGTTCTGGATGGTGCCTCCGACACGGTCCCAGCTCACCCCCTGCTTCTCGGCCACTGCCAGGTACATCGCCAGGGCGATGGAGGCGGTGCAGTTGATCGTCATCGACGTCGTCACCTCGCCGAGCGGAATCCCGTCGAAGAGCGCCTCCATGTCGGCGAGCGTTGAGACCGAGACGCCCTCCTTTCCGACCTCGCCGCGGGCCCTCGGATGGTCGGCGTCGTACCCCATCAGCGCGGGCATGTCGAAGGCGGTGGAGAGGCCGGTCTGCCCCTGCTCCAGGAGGTACTTGAAGCGCGCGTTGGTGTCCTCTGGGCGCCCGAAGCCGGCGAACATCCTCATGGTCCAGAGCCGGCCCCGGTACATCGTGGGATAGACCCCGCGGGTGAACGGGTAGCTGCCCGGGGACCCTAGCTTTTTCTCGTACTCCCAGCCTGCGAGGTCCTCCGGCGTGTAGAGCGGTTTCACCGGCAATCCAGAGGGGGTCTCAAACCGCACCCGGCGCTCCCCGAGCTCTGCCCCCTCATTATTCCGCATTTCGAATTCCTCATTCTTCATTCCGGATTCCTCATTCTTCATTTCACTTGGCTCCCAGTAGGTGGCGGGCGATCACCAGCTTCTGGATCTGCGAGGTCCCCTCGTAGATCTGGGTGATCTTGGCGTCCCTGAAGTAGCGCTCCACCTCGTACTCCCTGATGTAACCGTAGCCGCCGTGGATCTGAACGGCGTCGGTAGTGACCTTCATCGCCGTCTCTGAGGCGAAGAGCTTGGCCATCGCCGCTTCGTAGCCGAACGGCTTCCCATCGTCTTTCAGAACCGCCGCCCGCCAAGTCAGAAGGCGCGCGGCGTCGATCTGAGTCGCCATGTCGGCCAGCATCCACTGGACCATCTGGTGCTCGCCGATCGGGACGCCGAAGCTCTTCCGCTCTTTGGCGTAGGCGACAGAGGCCGCGTAGGCGGCCGCTGCGATCCCGACCGCCTGGGTCGCGATCCCGATCCGCCCCGCCTCCAGAGCCGACATGGCGATCTTGAACCCCATCCCCTCCTCGCCGAGGCGGTTGGCCTCCGGCACGCGGCAATCCTCAAAGACGAACTCAGCGGTGTCCGAGGCGTGGAGCCCGAGCTTCTCCTCGACCCTGGGAACGAGAAAGCCCGGCGTCCCCCTCTCCACCAGAAAGGCCGAGATCCCGTGGGACCCCTTGGTCCTGTCGGTCTGGCAGAAGACGAGTGCGGCCGCCGCCTCTCGCCCGTTGGTGACAAATGCCTTTCTGCCGTTCAGGACGTAGTGGCCGCCATCGCGGTGGGCGAGGGTCTGCTGGTTGGTGGCGTCAGAGCCGGCCTGGGGCTCTGTGAGGGCAAAGCAGCCGATCTTCTGACCGGAGGCAAATGGGACCAAAAAGCGCTGCCGCTGGGCCTCGTCTCCGAACTTCAGGACCGGGTCGCAGTAGAGGGAGTTGTTGACAGACATGACCACGGCGTGGGAGGCGCAGGCCCGCGCCACCTCCTCAAGCGCCAGAACGTAGGCGACAGCGCCGGCACCGCTGCCGCCGTAAGCCTCGGGAATGGTCATCCCCATGAACCCCATCTCCCCCATCCGCTTGACCGTCTCGTGGGGAAAACACCCCTCCTGATCCAGGCGGGAGGCGATGGGCTTGACCTCCTTCTCGGCGAACTCCCGCGCGAGGTCCCGGATCATCTGCTGCTCTTCAGTCAACTCAAGGTCCATCGAGCCCTCAGCTTTCAGCCCTCAGCCATCAGCTTTAAGCGCACTCCTGACTGCTGATGGCTGACCGCTTCTCATTTCTCCAGCAACCGCTTCAGCTCCTGCGTCAGGAGCGGCGCCACCTCGAAGAGGTCGCCCACGATCCCAAAGTCGGCGATCTTGAAGATCGGCGCCTCGGGGTCCTTGTTGACCGCGACGATGATCTTCGACGTCCTCATCCCCGCCAGGTGCTGGATCGCCCCCGAGATCCCGAACGCCATGTAGAGCTTGGGCGAGACCGTGCGCCCCGTCTGCCCGACCTGGAAGCGGTGTGGCCTCCACCCGGCGTCCACAGCGGCGCGCGAGGCTCCGACGGCGGCGCCCACCACCCCCGCCAGCTCCTCGAGCATCGCGAAGTTCTCCGGCCCCTTCATCCCCCGACCTCCTGAAACCACGATCTCAGCCTCTGTCAATTCGGGAAGCCCCGTGGAGGCCTCCTGGCGCCGCTCCACCAGCTTCATTGCGGGCTGTGGAATTCCGACCGACGGCCGCTCGACCCTCGGCGTCGCCCCCGGCTTGGACTCACCGGCCTTGAAGACGTTGGGGCGAAGGGTGGCCAGCCACGGCGTCTTGGCCCACGTCACCCTGGCGAGAAGCTTCCCGGCATAGACGGGACGGGTCGCCACCAGCTTTCCGTCCTCAAGCGCAAACGCCACTGAATCAGCAGAAAGCCCCGCCCCGAGACGAGCTGCGAGGCGCGCCATCAGCTCCCGCTGGCGGCTCGTCACAGCGCCTAAGATCGCCTGAGGAGACTCCCTGCCCGCCAGATCAGCGACCACAGGAGTCCAGACCTCGCCGCGATACGGAGAGAGATCGCCGTGCTCAACGAGCCAGATCCTCTCGGCCCCCCATTCGGCTAGCCTCGCGAGCCCCTCCTCAGACGCCTTTTCGCAGAGCCAGACCGCCTCGACAGGACTCCCCTTCTTCTGCCCCGCAAGCCGAGAGGCCTCGCCCAGAAGCTCTGCTGTGACCTTCTTGGGGCGCCCAGCCCCGTCGTCCTCAACCATGCACCAGAACGCTCCGGCCATTGTCCCCTCCCGATCAGATCACTTTGGCTTCTTCGCGGAGCGCCCTTACAAGCTCCTTGACGGCCGCGTCCGGCTCTCCCGGGATGATCCGTCCGTGCGGGCGCGGCGGAAGACTCTCCAGGGCGACCACCGAAAGCTCCGCCCCTCCGGCAGCGAGCCCGAGGTCGGCGGCGCTGAGATCCTTGATCTCTTTCTTCTTCGCCCCCATTATCCCCTTGAGCGTCGGATAGCGCGGCTCGTTGAGCCCTTTCTGGGCCGACAGGACGCACGGAAGCGGCGCGTCGAAGAGATCGAGCCCTCCCTCCACCTGGCGCGCCACTCGGATGCGCGCCCCGTCGTCGGCGACGGTGGCCTCCATGATCCAGGAGAGGCATGGCCACCCCAGAATCTCGGCGACCTGAGCTCCCACCGCCCCCATGTCGTCGTCTATCGCCTGGCGCCCAAGGAGGACGAGCGCCGGCTGCTCCCGCGCGATCACGGCGGCCAGGGCGCGGGCCGTGGTCAGAGTGTCGGCGCGCTCCCACGCCGTATCGTTCAGGTGAATGGCGCGGTCGGCGCCCATCGCCAGGCACGAGCGCAGCGCTTCCTTGACGCGGTCGGGCCCCAGCGAAACCGCGACGACCTCCCCCTGACCTCGTTTTTCCCTGATCCTGAGCGCCTCCTCCACGGCGTACTCGTCATACGGAGAGACGATCCAGGTTACCCCCGTCGTGTCGATGGCTGTGGTGTCGGAGCCGATCTTCACCTGGGTGGCGGTGTCCGGCACCTGCTTTATCAGGACGAGGACCTTCATCAGCGGCCTCCTTGCTGATAGTGGAGTTCGCGGGTGATCCTGAAGCGATCACCGGGGATGTAGACGAGGTCGAAGACCACCGGACGGCCGTCGGCTGAGTACGAAACGCGCTCAGAGCGGAAGGCCGGGATCCCGGCCCGGCACTCGAGCCCGACAGCCTCGCGGCTCCCGAGCCTGGCGGCTGAGATCGTCTCGCGGGCGCGGGTGATCTCGATTCCGAGCTTGAAACTGAGGATGTGGCGCAGAGAGTGGAGCGTCAAGTCTGCCTTGGCCACTTCCTTTCCTGTCTCAGCCGGCAGGAACGACCACTGATAGCTAGTCGGGAACCGGTCCACCAGGCGGAGCCGCTCGAGAGCGAATACCGAGCGTCCAGGGGAAAGACCAAGTGCCTGTGCCGCTCGCCTGTCGGCCCGCACGAAACGGCTTCTGATGATTTTCGTGTCCACGTTCTCGCCGCGGGCCGTGAGATCGCCGGCAAACGCGCGAAGGTGGAGGATGTCGTAATCTACGGTGTGCCCGGCGACAAAGGTGCCACGGCCGTGGCGCGGGGCGATAAGCCCCTCACGCTCCAGGAGGTCGAGCGCATGCCTGAGCGTCATGAGCGTGACGCCAAACTTGCGCGCGAGCTGGCGCTGGGTGTCCAGGCGGTGGCCCGGCTCCAGGGCTCCGCCGCGGATGCGCTCTCTGAGGGCCTGGGCGATCTCTTGATAGCGGGGGATTCGTCCGTTCATGGCCTCCTCATCTGTTCTAGAACTCTCAGTTCAACAGCAACCCCGCGCGATGAGAAGCGGGAACACTAAAAGGGCCGAGACTAAAAGGACTTACACCAATGAGCGGATGCTATTGTAATTGGCACCGGGCGGTGTTGTCAAACGGCGGTCAGAGGAGACCTTGACACTTCCCTGACGCCGTGAGAAAGTCCGGCCGTTGACCGTTGCCGCCATGCTGATCGTCGAGAATCTCAGGGTCTTCTACGGAGACATCCAGGCGCTCTGGGGAGTCTCTCTCCAGATCATGGACGGGGAGATCGTCACCCTTCTGGGAGGCAACGGGGCAGGCAAGACGACCACCCTCCGCGCCATCTCAGGAATCCTCCGCCCGGCAGGCGGGAGCGTCCGGTTCCAGGACCGGGAAATTACCCGTCTCGCGCCACACGACATCGTGGCCATGGGAGTGGGGCACATCCCGGAGGGGCGAAAGCTCTGGTCCGGGATGACAGTGCTGGAAAACCTGGAGCTTGGCGCTTATCCCTCTGAGGCGCGCCCGCGGAGCCGCGAGAGCCTTCGCTGGGTGTTCGCTCTCTTCCCCATACTGGAAGAGAGGAAACGGCAGCGCGCCGGAACGCTCTCAGGAGGGGAGCAGCAAATGCTGGCTATCGCGCGGGCGCTGATGGCCACTCCGAAGCTCCTGATGCTCGACGAGCCCTCTCTCGGGCTGGCCCCCCTCCTCGTGGGGGAGCTTTTCAGGGTCATAGAGGAGATCAACAGGCAGGGGGTGACGGTCCTCCTGGTCGAGCAGAACGTCCACCAGGCGCTCAAGATCGCCCACCGCGCCTACGTCATCGAGGTGGGGCGGATCGTCCGCGAGGGGCCTTCTCAGGATCTCTTCGCCGACCCCTCGATCAAAGAAGCCTACCTCGGCCTCTGA
>CAZXPE010000056.1:0-11555 GCA_964642915.1 uncultured bacterium
TCGTCCTCGTGGGCGGCGGGGCTCTGCTCCGCGGGCTCGACCTTCTTCTCCGCCAGGAGACCAATCTCCCGATCACGAACGGCGACGACCCGCTCTCCTGCGTGGCCCTCGGGACCGGCAAGGTTCTGGACGATCTGGATCTTCTCAAGAAGGTGGCGATCCCCGCGTAACGCGCGGATCGCCCGTGAGTTTGCGCCGGGCTCGGACGGTAATCGGCACGGCGTTAGCGGTCGCAGGTGAAGTATCGAAAATACGCAATCCTGGCGTCGGCGCTGGCGGCCTCCCTCCTTCTCCTCACCCTGCAAACCCGCGGGCGAGGGGGCGAGGTTGCCGGCGATCTTATCGGTGGCATCGCCACGCCGCTTCAAGTCGTCCTCTACAAGATCCACCGCTCCACTCTCTCCGCCTGGTCGGCGTATGTTGACTGGAAAACAGTCCGCTCTGAAAACACGAGGCTCCGCGAGGAGGTCGAGCGTCTCAGGGTCGAGGCGCTTCAAGCAGGGGAGGCTCGGGAGGAAAACCTCCGCCTGAGAAAGCTCCTGGCCTTGAGGGAGCGCCTCCCCCTCTCGACACTGGCCGGCGAGGTGATCGGCAAGGAATGGAGCGGGTGGGTTCGGTCCTTGACGGTGAACCGCGGCAGAGGCGACGGGATCACCCGTCTCACGCCTGTTATTGTTCCCGAGGGCCTGCTGGGGCGCGTTGTGGAGGTCAGGGCCCAGGCCGCTGTGATCCAGCTCCTCAACGATCCCGGCTCGGCGGTGGCCACGACGGTCCAGAGGAGCCGCGCCGTCGGAGTTGTGGAGGGGGAGCCTGGCGGGAGAATCCGCTTCAAGTTCCTCGCCCGCGATCGCGGGGGAATCCAGGAGGGGGATCTGATAGTCACCTCGGGCCTCGGCGATCTCTTTCCCAAAGGCCTTCCGGTGGGCCGGGTGACGAGGGTGGAGGAGAAGGGGTCGGCCCTCTTCCACTACGCCGTTCTCGCCCCGGTGGTGGATTTCGCAAGGGTTGAGGAGGTCCTGCTCCTCACAGGCAGGACCTCCTCAGACCTGCTCCAGCACTTCCCCCTCTCGGGAGAGAGTTGAGCCGTGCGCTCCGCGCTCTACGTGATGCTGCTCGGAGGAGGTGGTCTCGCCCAGATGAGCCTTGGGCCCGCGATCAGGGTGGGGGAGGTGGTCCCTGACATTCCCCTGATCCTGACGGCGCTCCTGGGATTTCGCCGGGGCGCCGAGGCGGGGTGCCTGGTCGGGTTTTCTGTGGGGCTCCTCCAGGATGTCCTGGGGGGAGGGCTGGTTGGCGCCCAGGCGTTGACCAAGGCGCTGGCCGGCTTTGTCATCGGGATTCTGGGCGGCCGGTTGTGGGTCCCAAGCCCGCTGGTCCAGGGGCTCTCTCTTGCGCTATTGACTCCGGTCGAGGGCCTCCTGCGTTATGGCGTCCTCAGCCTCTTCCACTTCCCGGCCGAACTGGGCGCTCTCGTGCAGTTCGTGATCTTTCCTCAGACGCTCTACAACGGGCTCCTGGGAGCAGCCTGCGTTCTCGGGCTCTCGTGGGCCGAGCGCCGTCGGAGCGCGTGACAATGAATCTCGGAGCGGGTCAGAGAGGTGTCGGGGGGCGGAAAGATCAGTGGGGTCGCCGTCTCCTCACAATGACCATCTGCGCGGTCTCGGGGCTCATCATAATCCTGGGTCAGCTCTGGTACCTTCAGGTGCTGGAGGGAGAGCGCCTCCGGGAGCTATCGGAGAAAAACAGGATCCGCATCCGGGCCGCCGCCGCCCCTCGAGGGATCCTCTTCGACCGCAACGGGATACCGCTGGTGGACAACCGCCCCGCTTTCACCCTTTCGCTGATCCCGCGCGAGATGGAGAACCGCCCCGCCGTCATCGCGCGCCTTGCGATCCTTCTCAGGATCCCGGCCTCGGATCTGGAGGAGGCGCTGGCCCGCGTCCCCGCTGATTCATACCGGCCCGTGAGGGTCCGGCGCGGCCTCACGATGGAAGAGGTGGCGAAGGTGGAGGAGTGGCGGCTTGAGCTGCCGGGCGTGGCCGTGGAAGTGGAGCCACAGCGTGTCTACCCGCGGAGCCGCTTCGCCGCCCACCTCCTCGGTTACGTCCGCGAGGCGAACGAGGAGCAGCTTCGCCAGGGACGGCTCAGGCGCGGCGACCTGGTCGGCCAGAGCGGGCTCGAGCGCCTTCTGGACGACTACCTCAGGGGGCGCGACGGAGGCGAGAGGATCGAGGTGGACGCCCTCGGGCGCCCGATCCAGGTGATGAGGCGGCAGGAGCCCGACCCCGGCGCTCACGTTGTCACGACGTTGGACCGCCGGATTCAGGATATCGCCGAGCGGGCGATGGGCGATCACGCGGGAGCCGTCGTGGTGCTGGATCCCAGAAGCGGCGACGTGCTGGCCCTGGCGTCCTCTCCGGCGTTTGATCTGGACCGCTTCACCGGAGCGCTCGCGCGCGAGGCGTGGCTCCGCCTGGTGAACGATCCCCGCCACCCGCTTCTGAACCGGGCCATCCAGAGCCAGTACGCCCCCGGCTCCATCTTCAAGATCGTCGTGGCCGCCGCAGCTCTTCAGGAGAAAACGATCACCCCGTTTGATCGCCTGCGCTGCGGGCCGAGCTTTCAGTTGGGGCAGTGGGTCTTCAGAAACTGGGAGGACCGAGACTGGGGAGAGATCGATCTTCACCAGGCCATCGTCAGGTCCTGCAACACGTTCTTCTACCAGCTCGGGCTCAAGGTCAGGATCGACGCCATCGTCCGCTACGCGCAGGCCTTCGGCCTCGGCAGGCCGACGGGCATCGACCTGCCGGGAGAGAAGCTCGGGCTCATACCGTCTCCTTCGTTCAAGCGCGAGCGCTTCGGCCAGCCTTGGCATCCAGGCGACACCGTCAATGTCTCGATCGGCCAGGGACAGGTCCTGACGACGCCGCTCCAAATCGCTCGAATGATGGCGGCAGTCGCCAACGGCGGGATTCTCTGGCGGCCCAGGCTTGTTCAGCGGGTGGAGTCCTCCGAGGGGCGGCTCCTCCACGCAGAAGAGGCCAGGGTCGACGGGCGGGTGGATCTCTCCCCGGTGGTGTGGGCGTTCCTCCAGAGGAGCCTCTGGGCTGTGGTGAACGATGGCGGGACCGGCGCTGCGGCGCGACTGCCCGGCGTGGAGGTGGCGGGGAAGACCGGCACAACCCAGATCGTCGGCCGGAGCGACGCGGGGAGAGCGCCTGCTGGAAGGAACTTCCAGGACCATGCCTGGTTTGCCGCCTTCGCGCCGGTCCAGGATCCCGAGGTGGTGGTGGTGGTGCTGGTGGAGCGGGGCGGCAAGGGGGGACAGGCCGCCGCTCCGGTGGCGCGCGAGATCCTTCAAGGGATCTTTCTTCAGAAGATGGCTTTTTTCGGAGCGTCGGGATAGATGTTCAAGATCGACAGGCGGCTCCTGCAAAACGTGGACTGGCTCCTCATCGCTGCCGCGGCGCTGGTGGTGGCGGCGGGGCTTCTCACTCTCTGGAGCCTCTCCCCCTCGCGCGCCGGAGACGCGATCCTTTGGCGGCAGTTCTCCTGGGTGGCTGTGGGGCTCGTGGCTCTCCTGGTCACGGCAGGGCTCGATTACCGGAGCCTCGTGCGCCTCGCCCCGGCGCTCTACCTGCTGGGAGTGGCGTTCCTGGTCGCTGTCTTCCTCGTGGGGCGGTCGGTGTCAGGCGCCCGCCGGTGGCTATCTCTCGGGCTCTTTGCATTCCAGCCCTCGGAGCTTTTCAAGCTGATCTTCATCGTGACGCTGGTATGGGCGCTCGCCTCCCGCAGGTCCGCTCCCCTCTTCCGGGGGACCCTCGCCCTCCCTCTCGCGCTCCTGGCGCTGCCGCTCGTTCTGATCGCCAGGCAGCCTGATCTGGGAAGCGCGCTGGTGCTCGTGCCGGTGCTGCTGGCTGTCGTCGTGGGCGCCGGGGCGCGTCTCAGGGACCTCGGCTGGCTCGGACTGGCAGGGCTCGCGGCGACGCCGCTGGCCTGGTTTGTCCTGAGGGGGTACCAGCGGGAGCGGCTCCTGGTCTATCTCGACCCGTTCCGCGATCCGCTGGGGAGCGCGTACAACGTCATTCAGGCAAAGATCGCCATTGGATCAGGACAGCTCCTGGGGAAGGGGATCGCCGGCGCCACTCAGAGCCGGCTCGCCTTCCTCCCGGAGCGCCGCACTGATTTCGTCTTCGCCGTGTTCGCCGAGGAGTGGGGGTTCGTGGGATGCCTCCTGCTGATCGCCTGCTACGCCTTCCTGCTCCTCAGGGGATTCGAGATCACCGCAGCAGCGCGCGATTCTCAAGGGCGCCTGCTGGCCCTCGGGGTCACGGCGCTCCTCGCCGCGCAGACCCTCATCAACCTGGGTATGGCGGTCGGCCTCCTGCCTGTCGTTGGGGTCCCGCTCCCCCTGATGAGCTACGGCGGCTCCTCCATGGTGGTCTCTCTGATGGCTGTGGGGCTGCTGCTCTCGGTGCGGATGCGCCAGTTCCGCTGAGGTGCCATTGTGACCAAACGCATTGTGGTCAACGTCGGCGTGACGGAAACCCGCGTCGCAGTCCAGGAGGACGGCCTTCTCAAGGAACTTTATGTGGAGAGGAGCCGGCGCCGCTCCATCGTCGGGAACATCTATAAGGGGATAGTCACCAACGTGCTCCCCGGAATGCAGGCGGCCTTCGTTGACGTGGGGCTGGAGAAGGACGCCTTCCTCTACGGGGGCGACTACACGGCCAACCTGGGCGAGTATGAGCGGATGATGCTGGCCGAGGGCGAGGAGGACGTCGAGATCGACGTCGAAGCCGTCGAGCGCAGGGAGGCGCCTGCCCCCATCGAGGACCTCCTCAGGAAGGGCCAGGAAGTGCTGGTCCAGATTTCCAAGGAGCCGCTCGGGACCAAGGGCGCGCGCATCACCTCCTTCATCTCCCTTCCGGGGCGATACCTGGTCATCATGCCCCAGGCCCAGCACGTCGGCGTCTCACGGCGGATCCGGGACGAACAGGAGCGGGACCGGCTGAGGCAGATCGTCAACGGGTTGAGGCCCCCCGCGGGCGCGTTTATCGTCCGCACCGCGGCTGAAGGGAAGGGAGAGGAGGAGTTCGCATCAGACATCCAGTTTCTCCTTCGCCTCTGGGCCGAGATCCAGGAACGCTATGCCAGGGCCGCCGCGCCGTCCGTGCTCCACGAAGAGATGGACCTGATCTTTCGCGTGGTCCGCGACCTCTTCTCCCCCGACGTCGAAGAGTTCGTGGTTGACACCCCCGAGGGGTACCGCAAGTGCGTTGAGTTCGCCACGACCCTGGTCCCTGCACTGGCCTCGCGGGTCGCGCTCTACGGGGAGAGCGCTCCCGTCTTCGAGGCGATGGGGATCGAGAAGGAGATCGAAAAAGCGCTCCGTCGCCGCGTGTGGCTCAAGTCCGGCGGCTACATCGTCATCGACCAGACCGAGGCCCTGGTTTCAATCGACGTCAACACCGGGAAATACGTCGGCAAGCGCGACTTCGAGCAGACGATCCTCAAGATCAACCTGGAGGCGGTGGGGGAGGTCGTCAGGCAGATCCGCCTTCGCGACCTGGGCGGCATCATCATCATCGACTTCATCGACATGGAGCGCGAGGAGCACCGGCAGCAGGTCTTCAAGGCGCTCAGGAAGGCCCTCGCCGAGGACAAGGCGCGCACCAACGTGCTCGAGATCTCCCCGCTGGGGATCGTCGAGATGACCCGGAAGCGGGTCCGCCAGGATCTGCAATCCCTCTTCTGTGATCCCTGCCCGGCCTGCAAGCGGAGCGGTGTCGTGAAATCCAACCTGACGCTGGCAGCCGAGATCTTCCGCAAGGTCCGGGCAGCGGCCTCGAGCGCGGGCGACACGGAGATCCTCATTCGGGTCCATCCTGAAATTGCCCAGCATCTGGAAACGGAGGAGCGGGAGGCGGTGGAGCAGCTTCAGCACTCCCTCGGGAGGAAGCTCTCAGTTCAGGCCGTCTCCACCATGCACCGCGAAGAGTACGAGATCATCTCACGATAGAAGCAGCGGGCGGATGAAGATCTCTCCTTCGCGGATCAGCCAGAGGAAGATCCTGGAGCAGCTCAAGTCGGCCGCCAGGAAGGGAGACCGCACCGCTCTCGCCCTGGCAGTTGACCAGATGAGAACCCTGGCCTACTCGCCCCGCCACTGGGAGCGCTACCTCGTGCTTCTCTCGAATCCGCTGGCCCGCCTCGTGGATCTCCTGGCGATAAAGCAGGGGGAGAAGATCGCCCGGCAAAAAGGGTGGGTCAGGCCCAAACGGACGCCCGCCGCCGGCCGCCGGAAGGCGGAGAAAGAGAAACGCCATCAGGGCGAGAGGCGGCGCCGGAAGGGGAGCCTCCCGGCGGAGGCCCAGCCGCTCCTCTTTCCCGAGCTTGAGAAGCCGTGACGCCTCCGGTGGCGTCTCGAAGGTGAAGTTGCGATTGCGCTGCCTTGCCCGTATCCTGTTTAGCCAGAACGACGGGAACGACCGTCTGTTTACTGGAATTGGGGGTGACTCATGAAGGCTGTTAAGGTTCAGGGCGACGGGTCCATCAAGCTCCCGAAAGAGATCATGAGGCTCTTTCCGAAGGCGAGCGAGCTGGCGGTGTGGACTGAAGGCGACATGATCGTACTTAAACGCTTGAGGCCGCTTAAACCCTCTCAGATCGCTGAACGAGCGCCCGAGGAAGAGATGCCGCTCGACGAGATTGTCGCTGAAGTGCATCGGATGCGCCGGGAGAAGCGAAGCCAGCGTGGCTAAGGCGCGGGTGGTGCTGGACGCTAACGTCTTTATTTCAGGGCTCCTGTGGACCGGCACTCCTCACCGGCTTATTCGGGCAGCCGAGGCCGGTGCTCTCGCCCCGGTGGTAACGCCCGCGATCATGGAGGAGGTGCGCGACGCACTGGCCCGCCCGAAGTTTGCGGCAAGGATTGCCGCCCTGAATACCTCGGTGGGCGAACTGATGGAAGCCCTGCTCAGCATCGTTGAGGTCATTCAGGAGCCCGGGATTGAAGCGGTGATTTCGCAGGATCCCGATGACGACAAAGTCCTGGCTTGCGCGGTGACCTCACAAGCGCGCTGGATCGTCTCGGGAGATGCCCATCTGTTGTCACTGAAGCGATTCAGGGATATTTCGATCCTCACGCCCAAACAGTTCTGGGACATGTGGGTGAAGAGGCCGACGTAACACTCCGCCACGAGGGGAAACAGAAATAACGATGGAGAAGCTCACGCTTCCGGTCAAGGGGATGCACTGCGCCTCGTGCGTCTACAAGGTTGAGGCAGCCCTCAAAGGGGTCCCCGGAGTGAGCGAGGCCGCAGTGAACCTGGCGACGGAGAGGGCGACCGTGGCGTTTCCCGCCGGCCAGGTCGCCGTCACCGATCTCAAAACGGCTGTGGAAGCCGCCGGCTATCTTCTCCTGGAGCCGCAGGCGGCTGAGGCGGCGCCCGATCGGGAGAGGCTGGAGCGCGAGGGGGAGAACCGGCTCCTCAAGCTGAGGTTCACCGTCGGCGCAATTCTTTCTGTTCCCGTGATCCTCGGAAGCTTCCCCGAGATCTTTCCGTGGGCTCCGGCGCTTCTGGCAGCTCCCTGGCTCCAGCTCGTCCTGACGACGCCGGTCCAGTTCTGGGTCGGCTGGCAGTTCCACCGCGGCTTCTGGAGCGACATCGTCCACCGCTCGGCGAGCATGAACACGCTGGTATCCATGGGGACCAACGCGGCGTACTTCTTCAGCGTGGCGGTGACGCTCCGGCCCCACACCTTCATGGATCTCGGGGCGATGACTTACTACGACACCGCCGCCGTCCTGATGACTCTCATCGTCCTCGGCCGCTGGCTCGAAGCTCGCGCCCGCGGTCGCACCTCCGAGGCGATCCGCCGGCTGATGGACCTGACTCCCAAGACCGCGCGCGTCATCCGCGACGGCGAGGAGAGAGACGTTCCGATCTCCGAGGTCATTGAGGGAAACCTGGTCCGCGTGCGGCCCGGCGAGAAGATTGCCGTGGACGGAGTGGTCGTGGACGGCGCCTCAGCGGTGGACGAATCGATGCTCACGGGGGAGAGCCTGCCGGTTGAGAAGCGCTCCGGCGCCCAAGTCATCGGAGGGACCGTGAACCGCACAGGCAGTTTCACCTTCCGCGCCACCCGCGTCGGCAAAGAAACGGTGCTGGCCCAGATCATCAGGATGGTCGAGGAAGCTCAGGGCTCCAAAGCGCCGATCCAGAGGCTGGCAGACCGGGTCTCGGCTGTCTTCGTCCCCATAGTGATACTCGTCGCCCTCCTCACCTTCGGAGTCTGGTGGCTCTGGGGGCCCCACCCCGCGTTCCTCTTCGCCTTGACCAATGCTGTGGCAGTCCTCGTCATCGCCTGCCCGTGCGCGATGGGGCTCGCCACACCGACGGCGATCATGGTAGGCACCGGCAAAGGGGCAGAGTGCGGAGTGCTCATCAAGAGCGCCGAGGCCCTTGAGCAGCTTCACAGGGTCGGCACTGTCGTCCTCGACAAGACCGGCACTCTGACCGCAGGCCGGCCGGTTGCGACTGATGTCATCCCGATTGGCAGCGTGACCCCCGATGACTTTCTGGCTCTCGCCGCCGCCGCAGAGCAGGGCTCAGAGCACCCGCTGGGCGAGGCGATCGTTGCCGAAGCGAAGGCGAGGGGCCTCGCGATTCCGGCGGTGGAGGAGTTCAACGCCGTCCCCGGGCACGGGATTGACGCCCTCGTCCCCGAAGGGCGCATACTCCTCGGCAATGCGCGCCTGATGGCCGATCGCGGGATCGAGGTCGGCCCCCTGGCCGGGCTCGCCGAGGCTTTCGCCGGGGAGGGGAAAACCGCGGTCCTTCTCGCCTTCGCCGGCCGAATTGAAGGCATGATCGCCGTGGCTGACGTCATCAAGCCCGAAGCGCCCGTCACGGTGGCGGCGCTCAAGTCCATGGGCCTCGATGTGGTTATGATCACCGGAGACGGCCGCCGCACGGCTGAGGCCATCGCCCGCCAGGTTGGCATCTCTCGGGTGCTGGCGGAAGTGCTCCCTCAAGACAAGGCCAACGAGATCAAGCGCCTTCAGGGGGAGGGGAAGCTCGTGGCGATGGTGGGGGACGGGATCAACGATGCCCCGGCCCTGGCCCAGGCCGACGTGGGGATCGCCATGGGGTCGGGGACCGACGTGGCGATGGAGGCCGCAGACGTCACGCTGATGCGGGGCGATCTCAGGGGGGTCGTCACGGCGGCCCTTCTCTCGCGCAGGACCATCAGGATCATCAGGGAGAACCTGGTCTGGGCGTTCGGCTACAACGTCCTTCTGATCCCCGTGGCCGCCGGCGTGCTCTATCCCCTCTGGGGGATTCTGCTCTCCCCCGTCCTGGCCGGCGCGGCCATGGCATTATCATCGGTTTCGGTGGTTACCAACAGCCTCCGCCTGAAGCGCTTTGTCCCGGCGGAGCATGAAGGAGGAATAGCAATGGCAAAGGATCCCGTCTGCAAGATGGAGGTTGATCCCCGGAAGGCCGCGGCTCAGTCAACCCACAAGGGGGAGACCTACTACTTCTGCGCGGTCTCCTGCAAGCAGGCCTTCGACAGGGACCCCTACAAGTATTTGAAGCCGGCGTCGTGATCGGCTCTAAGTTCCTCGCCGGCAGGGACAGCTACGAGCGGGTGATGGAGGGGTGGGTCGATGCGACCCACGAGCGCGCCTTCACCCTGACAGCCCAACTGAGCGACGACGACGCCGGCGTAGAAGTCGTCACTGTGGCGACCCCGTCTCCCGACTACGAGATCATCGAGGCTCGGGCACAGGCCCTCTCGGGCGGCCCCGAGAGAATCTCGCCCGCTCTCCTGGCCGATTTCGCCGCCCTCGCGGGGACCCGGATGGTGAGCGGGTTCACCCGCAGGCTCGCAGAGATCACGGCGGAGCGCCCGGGGGCCCGGCTCGTGATAGACGCCGCCGTCGAGGTGGCGCGGCTCGCCCGCCAGGCGACTAAGCTCTCGGACGACAAACTCGACGCTGCCAGGAGCGGAGACCCGAAGCTTGTCCGCCAGCTCGATATGGAGGGGTGGGTTGACCTGCCCGGGAGTTGCTTTGCATACAGCCCTGAGGCGACCATCCTGTTCGAGACCCGGCCTGTGACCATCCCGATGACGGCCGAGCTGTACTTCCCGCCTCCGGGGAAGCGGAAGCTCTTCAACCGAAAGAAGATCGCGCGCCTGGAGCGAAACGGGCGGCGGCTTCTTCTCTTCCACTCCATGTTCGACGAAGTCCACGGCTTCGAGGTCAGCTACGATGTCGATCTCGACGCGGGCACGATCCTCGGCGCCGGCTCAAAGACCTCACGACTCCCCTACATGGGGATCTGCGACGAGCCCCAGAAGAAGATCGCCTCTCTCGTCGGCCACCAGGTGGACGAGGGGCTCGGAAAGCGGATCCAGACGCTCCTCGGCGGCGCCTCGGGCTGCTCCCAGCTTTACGACCTGACTTCAGATTTGCTAAAACTGCTGACTTTTGCGTGAAACTCCTCTCCTTCACTTAGCTTCGATCCGACATCTCCCCGCCTGATCGCCCCGGGATCGCAAGAACCCGCCCGATTGAAAGCCGTCTGAAAGCCGGATGAAAGAAGAGCGCAAGATTTCAGCGTCTCGGGGCTTGACTCCAGAGCCCTGGGGATGTAAGTTGCGCGTCAATTCGCTCTGTGTCCAACCACGAGGACGAGAAGGAAAGGAGGACGTTATGCGAGCGCTTTTGGTGGCACTGTTCGGTCTGGCATTGATCGTTTCGTTCCCCGCGTACTCCCAGGAGAGCTGTCCGAACCGCGGCGACCTGGACACGCCGTATTGCGACGCCAAGGGGGATCTGACGGCGGACACGCCGACGGATCCGAAAAAGCTCAAGAACCCGAGCACGCTGGTCTTCGCGTACACGCCGGTCGAGGACCCGGCGGTGTACGAGAAGATGTTCAAGCCGTTCACCGACTACCTTGCCCAGTGCACCGGGAAGCGCGTGGTGTACTTCCAGGTGCAGTCGAACGCCGCGCAGATCGAGGCCATGCGCGCGGGGCGCCTGCACCTGGCCGGGTTCTCGACCGGCCCGACGGCGTTTGCGGTGAACATCGCCGGCGCCGTGCCCTTCGCCATGAAAGGCTTCGAGAAGGAGTTCCAGGGGTACCACCTCTACGTGATCGTCAGGAAGGAGAGCCCCTTCCACAAGCTCGCCGACCTCAAGGGGAAGAAATTCGCTCACACCTCGCCCTCGTCCAACTCAGGCCACATGGCGCCGCTGGCGCTGTTCCCGAAGGAAGGCCTGGTCCCCGGCACGGACTACAAGATCCTCTTCTCGGGCAAGCACGACCAGTCGGTGTTGGGGGTGAAGTCAGGCGATTACGACGGCGCCGCGGTCGCCTCCGACGTGTACGACCGCATGGTCAAGCGGGGCCTGGTGAAGGAGGAGGACCTCCGGATCATCTACCGGAGCGTGAGGTTTCCGACGTCGTCGTTCGCCTACGCTCACGACTTGGAGCCGGCGCTGCGGGAGCGGATCGTGAAGTGTTTCTACGACTTCC
>CAZXPE010000057.1:0-11542 GCA_964642915.1 uncultured bacterium
CGTCCCTGAACTTGAGCGTCCACATGATGGAGTCGGAGCCGCGCAGGGGGACGACACCCCCGCCGAGAGGCACGAAGTCGGCGTAGCCGCGGACCTCGATTGCCTGCTGGGGGCAGATCTTCACGCAGCTATAGCACTCCCAGCAAAGCTCAGGCTCCTGGTTGAACGCCTTCATGATCTCCGTATTCAGGGTCATGAGGTCGTTGGGGCAGATGTACATGCAGGCGGTCCGGGCCTGCCCCTTGCACCCGTCGCACTTTTCAGCATACACAAAACTCGGCATCTCTCGCACCTCCTCGGCTCAGCGTTGGCCGCTCCATCCGCGGCAATCGGGACAGTACCTGGTGATCGTGGACGTGACCGGACCCTCTCCCAGGATGGCGCTTATCCGTTCGAGCATCGCCCTCGGGGCCACCGGCCCCCCGCAGACCACGCACCGGGCCTCGCTCCCGCGGTAGAGCGCTCGCTTTCCCTGGGAGAGGCGACGAAAGTCGGTCGCCTTCTCAAGCCTCACCACTGCCTCGGGGCATACGGCGACGCACTCCTCGCACCCGATGCAGAGCCGCGCGTCGAAGGAGATCGATATCCCCTCATCGTCCCGCTCCAGGACGAGGGCGTCAGCCGGACAGGCTGACGCGCACGCCCCGCACCCCGTACACCCCTCCCCTATCGTCGCGACTCCGAGAGGGGAATGGGGGTGAGCCAGAGAGCGGTCCAGCGGGGCTTCATATCTCTCAGCCAACTCCAGCACTGCCCGGGCCGCCGAGCGCGGGGCAAAAGAAAGCTCGGCGCCGGGAGCGCCGGATCCGTTCCTCCCGGCGGGGAGAAGAGCGAGCGAGCGCGCCAGCTCTTCCTCATCGGCGGCATCGAAGGACCGCACCGACTCCGGCGATCCGCCCCAGAGCCTCAGAAGCTCCCGGCAATATCCCACCCTGCCGTCGAGTAACCCGCTCTGTCTTGAGCAACACTCCTCCCTGAGACACGGAAGGAGCCCCACCGCCGAGGCCCCCAGGTTCAAGCATTGAAGCACCCAGGCCGGCGTCACCATCCCGAGAGAGGGAACCTCCACAGGAAGCCACCCCGCCGGATAGGAGAGGCCCTCTCTCGCCAGCTTTTCGAGTGTCGCGGCGCTCCTTTCACAGATGAACAGGACTCCCCTCGGATGGAGGGAAACCCGATCCGCTTCCAGCAGCGCCGCAACCTCGATTTCGATCTCGTGGAGCGAGGCGCCAGGAAAATCAAATGCCTCGCGCGGGCAGACCGACACGCAGGCCCCGCATCCGGTGCACCGCGCCTTGCTCAGCGCCATCCTCCCGTCGCCCGACAAGGCAAGGGCGTTCTGAGGGCATACCTTCGCGCAGATCCGGCATCCCTTCCCGGCGGCGCACGCATCCTCCCTGATCGAGGGGACGACCTCGTAGCTGACGGGAGGAAGCGTGAAGAGGGAGCGACGGCTGACCTGCCGGTCCAACGAGAGGAGCGGCTTCGCGTTCTCAGGACGGCTCCCAGGATACGCGCTGACTTTAGCCACCGCTGCTCCCAGGAGGAGCTTCGCCCTTTCAGTCGCCAGCGGCTTTGGATGGGCCAGGGCGCAGTACGACCCCAGGGCCACGGCACCGATCGAGAAGGGATCGAGCCCCAATTTTCTGGCCCGGAGATCAAACTCCTCGCCGGCTCCGCTCGCTGAGCAGAGGCCCAGGACCAAGCCGTGAGCGCCCGTCATGCGCGAGTCCAGCCACAGCTCGGGCCTCTCGCACGGCCCGGGCGCCCTCCGGACATCAACCCCGGGAGCCCGCTCGGCAAGCCACTCCTCGACCTCTCTGAGATCCAGGCCGTTGCCCAAGCGCTCCAGGTCCTCGCAGAGCAGGACTCTCACCTTGATGCCACCTCTCCGTAGCGCCCGATGAGGGCGGTGACAAGCCCCAGGTCGTGGGCGATAAAGGCCCGCGTCGCATCTGTGGCGACAACGTAAAGCCCGCCGCCGTCCATCTCGGCTGTCCGGCGCGCAAACTCGGGAAACCACCGGCCGAGGTGCCTGTCGAGAAAACTCGCCTCTCGGTTCAGATGGCTAACGCCGTCGCCTAAGCTCCTCCGCTTCCAGGCCCGGCTCTCGCCGCCGCACAGGAGGCTCATGAACTCCAGCTCCGCTGCTGCGTGGTCAGGCGATCCCACCGGCGAGGGGGCCACAGAGAACCCGGCCTCGGCGTACTCCCGCTCCAGCTCAGCCAGCGTCCAGCCGGCAGCCTCGCGCGGGAGATACGCAGACTCGTAAGGGAGACACGGCATCCCCTCGGAGTTCACCAGAAAGTTGCTAACGTACATATTCTCCACCGACCCTCGATCGGCCTCGTCCAGCCCCTGAAGCGAACCGAGGAGCCGCTTCCACTGCGCCCAGAAGGGGAACAGGGCAAAGGGCCGGCTCTCCTCCAGGAGCGCCTCCGCCACCCGGGGGAACGTGGCGATCCACTCAGCGTCAGGGTAAAGCAACACGCCCCCCAGGAAGCGATAGGCCGCCTGCCTGAGCCGCGCGAGATCGCGGAGTGGAAGCCCTCCCTTCATGGCCCGTACGCCTTGCGGGCGACGCCTTCAACGTGACAACCGAGACACACCCGACGGTCGATCGGCGAGGGCGAGTCCTTCGAGAGATCCACCGCCGGTGGGAGAGCGAAGATCCCCGTCCCTGCCGGGAGCTTCTCGGCGTGACACGCTGAGCACTCCAGGGCCAGCACGTCTGAATGGACCTTGTGGTAGCGGTGGTCGGGAGCCATCCCGAACTGCTTTCCGACGTCGATCTGCCCTTTGCGAATCTCATCGGCGAGCGCCGGCAGATTCGCCGGTCCTTTCGCAGTAGCGCACCCCCCAAGAAATGCCCCACCAGCAATGCCCGCTAACAGCAACACGACAGCCAGCAGGATGATCCTGTTCATGCCGTCCTCCCCGCCGGTTCGATCTGCCGCGCCCCGGCAGTCGCCCGGGCCTTCCCCACGTAATGCACCTTCGGCTCCGTCCCGAACTCCTCCCTCAGCCTGAAGGAGCGCTTGGCTCCCAGGAGCCTCGACACCGCGCTCTTCGGATCATCCAGGTCCCCGAACTCCAGCGCGGCAACGTGGCAGTTTGCCACGCACACGGGCTTGAGACCGTTCTCGACCCGCTGGACGCAGAAGGTGCACTTCTCGATGACCCCCTGGCGCTTGCCGCCACCCGCGATCTTCATCTGCTCTTTGCCGTAGGGGCGCTCAAGGTCAGGGTTCCTGTACGGCGGCACGGCGCCTCCGGTGACCGGGGCAAGCGCCCGGGCGGTCTCCGGAGCGCTCCACTCCAGGTAATAGTTCCCTTTGGGGTCTTTCCAGTTGAAGTAGTTCACCCCGTAAGGGCAGGCGGCGGCGCAGTAGCGACAGCCGATGCACGCGTCGGCGTTTGTCGCCACCAGGCCGTCGTCCCTCTTGTAGCGCGCCCCCGTGGGGCAGACCTTCGCGCACGGCGCGTTATCGCAGTGCATGCAGGGGCGGGGCATGAACGAGATGCGGGTGTCCGGGTACTCCCCCTCCTCGAAGCGGAAGACGTACATCCAGAAAATAGCCTGGGGAGTGTCGTTTTCCACCTTGCACGCCTCCATGCAGGCGCGGCACCCGGTGCAGCGGTCGAGGTCGATCACCATTCCGTATCTGGGCATCGCTCGTCACCTCCCTCAGGCCTTGGTGACCCGCACCTTCACCTGGAAGGACTGGTCAGCCGTGTTGCTCACGTATCCCTCGCCGGTGAAGAAAAGAACGTTGGCAGTGGGACCCTGCCCCTTCGCCCAGGGGTGAGTCCACATCCCGTAATGGTGAGGCATCCCGACGGTGTCGGGCCTGATCCCTTCGCTCAGCCTGGCTCGCACTTTCACCCTTCGCGTCTCCCCGGTCAGGGCGTTGTGGGACTCAACCCAGACCATGTCCCCGTCCTTGATCCCCCTGGCCTTCGCCGTCTTCGGGTTGATCTCAAGCCGCTGCTCGGGGGCCAGCTCGGCCAGCAGGGGGATGAAGCTCGAGCGGGACTGCTTGAACTCGACGAGCTTGAAGCTGATGAGGGTGAGGTCGTACTGGGGCGGGGAGCCATCCATCGTCGGAGACCGCCAAGTGGGGAACGGCGTGTAGTCCTGCCAGTAGATCTTCTCCGCGCCCTTGGCCTTCATCTCCTGCTGGTACCGGAGGAGCGACTCGCCATAGAGGCGGTGGGTCTTGCCGTTGAAGGGCGGAGTTTGAGCGAAGCCGTAAAACGACTTCGTCGAAAACGGGCCCTTGACCCTCACCCCGTTCTTTTCAAAGTACGCGACCCCCTCAGCGACCCCTTGCGACTTGGCCCACCGGTCGAATATCTCCCTCACGGCGGGCTTGGTGTTCAGGTCGAGCTTCTGGGGGTCCTTGAGCCCGAGGGCCTTGTTGATCTGGTCCAGGTAGCCATCCTTTCCGTAGAGGATCCCTGCCTTCTCGCACAGGTCCATGTAGATGTCGATCTCCCCCCGGCTCTGAAAGAGTGGCTTCATGGGCGGAACCCGGAGGGTGGTGGCGTCCACATACTGGTCTGAGGCGCCCAGCGGTCCCTCGTACTTCTCGATGGTCGCCGCCGGAAGGATCACGTCGGCGAAATAGTCCGCGGTCTCGGAGAGCCACGGGTCGATGACGGCGACGAACTTGTACTTCTTGTAGGATTCGATGAAGTCCGGCTGGGAGGCGAAGGATCCCAGCGGGTTCGCCATGTGGAGGATCAGGACCTCCGGGACGTAATCGACCCCGTACTTGGCGGGGTTCAGCATCACCTTGGCCACAATCCCGGGGAGCTTGCTGTTGATCGGAAAGTACTTGCTGTCCCCCAGGTAGAGGTTGTACGGCGGATCCTTGATCTTGATCTGATCCAGCTTCTCGTAGTTGGCGTAGGGCTTCCAGGTGAAGTCGATCCTCACGCCCCCCACCGCCTCCATCGCGCCCAGGAGCATGAAGACCATGATCATCGCGCGAAGCGCCTGGAAGCCGTGCTCCTGCTGAGACATGTGGTAGGCCATGAAGGAGACCGGCCGGTAGGGAAGCGTGATGCCGTCCAGGGTGATCGTGCTCCCGATCATGGCGTTCTGGCCCAGGTCCAACGCGACCCGGCGGATGGCCTCAGCCGGGACGCCACAGACCCCAGCCGCCCACTCAGGAGTGGACTTGGCCACGTGCTCTTTGAAGAGCTGGAAGGCCGTCTTCACTTTGACACCGCCGACAGTGAACTCGCCCTCGAGGGCCGGGTCAACGCCCTTGGCGTCGATGGGCTGAGCCTTCCCCCCCGCCTGGTCCCATACCTGCTCCTTGCCGTCAACGCGGAGGAACATCCCGTCTTCTTTAACGAGATACGGGGCATTGGTGTGCTTCTTCAGATAGTCCCGATCGAGGAAGCCACCGCCAATCAGGACATTTGACAGAGCGAGGGCGAGGGCCAGGTCAGTCCCGGGCCGGATGGGAAGCCACTCGTCGGCATAGGAGCCGGCGCCGCGAAGCCGGGGGTCGATCACCACCAGTTTCATCCCCCGCTCCTTGGCCGGGACGAGCTGCTGGAGCCAGGTGATATAACAGAACTTGTTTCCCCCGGCGTTGGTGGCGTTCCATCCCCACGAGAGGAGGTACTTCGTGTGCCGGAAGTCGGGGTGGAGGACGCCGTGGGGCCCGATCGTGTACTCCGCGGCCCTGTAGCCGGCGTCAGAGCAGTAGGCGCCGTGCCCGAGCCCCGTCGCCCCCGAGGCGCTCACAAAGGCGCTGTCGTAAAAAGCTCCGGACTTGCTCCGCCCCTTCTGCCAGATCAGGAGCCGCTTGTCCTTGGCGCGGACCTCCTTAATCTTGGTTCCCACCAGCGTCAGCGCCTCGTCCCAGGAAACCTGGCGCCACGTGCCGGACTTCCCCTTCTCGTTGGTCCGGACCAACGGGGCTTTGACCCGGTTGGGGTCGTAGACCGCCATGATCTGGGCGATCCCTTTGGGGCAGAGAGTCCCCAGGTTTCTCGGATGCTTGGGATGCCCTTCGAACTTGACGACCCGCCCGTTGATCCTGCGGGCAAGCATTCCGCAGTCCTGCTTGCCGATCCAGCAGGTCGTGGGAACCCACTCCTCCGGCCCCCCCGTCGCTGCCTTCTCCGCCGCGGCCACCAAGGTCTTGGGCTTGCCTGAAAGGAAGGAGGTCAGCGCCGCCGCCCCTCCTGCCACCGTGCTCCTCTTCAGGAACGTCCGCCTCGTGATTCCCATAACGGGCCCCCCCTCGGTTTAGAAAGGTTCAGATTTCTCGAGCCCAGTAACCTGTGTGAAAGAAGGTGCAATGGGGATGCCACGAACAATCGCGGGGAAACCCTCGAGAAATGCAGACTTTTATCCCGGGACCTCGAGGCCCGGTGGGGCGCGGCTCCGGGGCGCCGCCGCCCCACCTGGTGAGGGAATGCCTCAGCCCGCTAGCAAGCGTCTTCCGATGGGGACGTACTCCCTCTCGGGAGAGCCGAGATAGAGCTGGCGCGGCCGGGAGATCTTCTGCTCAGAGTCGCCCAGCATCTCGAGCCACTGGGCCAGCCACCCCGAGGTGCGCGGGATCGCGAAGAGGACCGGGAACATCTCCACCGGGAAGCCCATGGCCTGATAGATCAGCCCTGAGTAGAAGTCAACGTTCGGATAGAGCTTGCGCGTGACGAAGTAGTCGTCCTCCAGCGCGATCCGCTCAAGCTCCAGAGCCACGGGAAGGAGCGGGTTGGGCTTAGTCGACGCGAAGACCTCGTCTGCCATCTGCTTGAGGATCTTCGCCCTGGGGTCGTAGTTTTTGTAGATCCTGTGGCCGAACCCAATGAGCTTCCCCTCTCCCGCCTTGACCGTCTTGATGAACTCAGGGACCCTGTCAACCGAACCGATGGCCTTGAGCATCTGGAGCACCGCCTCGTTGGCCCCGCCGTGGAGCGGGCCGTAGAGGGCGGCCACCCCCGCGGCGACAGCGCAGTAGGGGTCCACCTGCGACGATCCGACGCCACGCACGGCGTTGGTGGAGCAGTTCTGCTCGTGGTCGGCGTGGAGAATGAAGAGAACGTCAGCCGCCCGCTCGAGAGCAGAGTTCGGCTTGTACTTCACCTCCGTGGTCTTGAAGAGCATGTTGAGGAAGTTCCCCTGGTAGGTGAGGTCGTTGTCGGGGTAGGCGTAAGGCATCCCGAGGCTGTGGCGGTAGGCGAAGGCCGCCAGCGTTGGCACTTTTGCGATGAGCCTGATGACCTGGAGCCGCCGGTTCTCTTCGTCGGTGTGGTGCTTCGCCTCAGGATAGAAGGTCGAAAGGGCAGCGACCGACGAGACCAGCATCCCCATCGGATGGGCGTCGTGGTGGAAGCCGTCGAGGAATTTTTTCAGGTTCTCGTGGATCCAGCTATGGTGGGTGATCTGCCACGTCCAGTCGTCGAGCTGGTGGGCGGTCGGAAGCTCACCGTAGACCAGGAGGTACGCGGTCTCCAGATAGGTGGAGCGCTCTGCGAGCTGCTCGATCGGATAGCCGCGGTAGCGAAGTATGCCGCGATCGCCGTCGATGAACGTGATCGTGCTCCTGCACGACGCGGTGTTCATGAACGCAGGGTCATAGGAGAGGAGCCCGAAGTCATCCGGGCCGGTCTTGATCTGCCTCAGGTCGGTGGCCCGGATGGCGCCGTGCTCAATCGCTATCTCGTAACCCTTGCCTGTCCGGTTGTCAGTGATGCTCAACGTGTCCTTTTCCACTCCCGGATCCCCCTTTTGTTGATAGCTCCCGTCACGCGATACCGGCGATCACCGTTTCCTTCTGACGGGGATACGCTCGACCCGCCCTCTTGCGGCCCGCGCCGACCCCTCAACGGCCTTGAGTGCCGCCTCAGCAAGGCTTGCCAGCGCCAGGAGACCCTCCTGTATGGCGGTTCTCAGATGAGCCCTCGCCTCCTTCGGCACGAGCAGCTCGGCCCCCCGGCGCAACGCCTTTCCCCTCCCGTTCAGCGAAATGGGCATCCGTGTCCTTCTCCGGCCCTTCCGTCCTCGCATCATGTTTATCCTACCTCCTCTCCCGGCCGCCTGACATCACCGCCCCCTTGGTCGCCGACCGCTCCGAGTCCTCCCCTGAAAAGTGGATGCGAAGGAGGCCGTCCTCGATCTCAGCCGCTTCGACACGGAGAGGCGCGAGGGCCCGTGGCAGGAAGATGTCCCGCCGAACGTTGGCGATTGAGATGACAAGCTCGTTGCCGACCTTCACGAGCGAGAGGTCTTTCGAGCGCGCAAACGGCACGCGGAGCGTAAGCGTGTAGCCGCTCCCCTCCCTCCTGAGCGTCTGGACCTTCCCGGAGAAGAACACCTTCGCAGGATCCAGACCGGCAAAGAGCGTTTCAGCCATCCGTCCCAGCATCGGAAGCCCCACCACCTCGCGGTCGAAGAGGGGAACCTCACGGATCGGCAGAGGGGCAAAGGCCCGGCTGATCGCCTCCCTGTGGCGGGCCTGGATCTTCCGCCAGCCGGCCAGAGAGACCTCGCCCAGCTCCTCTGAGAAGACCCGGTTGGTGATGACGAGGTCCGCGGAGTAGCCATAGAGGCATAGATAGGTCAGGGCCCGCTGGCTCTCCTTGATGACCATCTTCTCCGGGTTGAGGACCAGGCGGACTGTTGAACGCTCCGGATCGATCAGAAGCCGCTTGATCTCCTCCACCTGGCGGAAGAGTCGCTCGATTCCCGCGAAGACCTGGTCCCGCGGGAGCGGGATTTCCACCAGCGGCTGGATCGCCGGGCGGATCGTCCTCATGATCCGCCGCTCCCAGGGGAAGAGCTTCTCCATGTACCAGTGGGCCACGTCGGGGAAGGAGAGGAGCCTCAGCGTCTCGGCCGTAGGGGCGCAGTCCACGATCAAACAGTCGAAGCGCCGGCTCTCTGCGTGGCGCCTGATCTGGAGGAGGCCGCAAAGCTCCTCAGTCCCCGGAAAGACCGCCATCTCCTCTGCCACCACCTCGTCGATCCCCCGGCTCGAGAAGAGCGCCGTGAGGTAGCGGGCGACCTCCCCCCAATTGGCTTCGATCTCCTCCAGGACGTTGATCTCCTGCCCCCAGAGGTTGGGGCGGACCTGAGTGGGATCAGGGCCGAGCGAGCGGTCGAAGGCGTCGGCCAGGCTATGGGCCGGATCGGTGCTCACCACGAGGGTCCGGTGCCCCAGCTCGGCGCACCTGAGCGCAGTCGCCGCAGCCGCGGTGGTTTTCCCGACTCCGCCTTTCCCTGTGTAGAGGATGATTCTCACCTCTCGCTCCCGGGACACGTATCAGAGAGAAAGGAGGGCGCGGATCCGCTCGGCCAGGATGCGGGCCTTCTCCTGAGAGGCGCCCTGAAGAAGCTCGCGCCTCCTCTCGGCGCTCCTGGTCTGCCAGACCGCTCCCACCATCGTCGGCGATCCCTCGAGGCCAAGCCACTCCCTATCGGCCCCGAGATCGCCGGCAGTCCAGATAGTCACCGCCCCCGCCTTGCGCCTCAGCTCCACATCCATGAAGCGGGGCTCGTTGATCCCGAGCTTTACCGAGACCACCGCCGGAAGAGGGACCGCCACTATCTCGTGGCCGCCCCGGATCTCCCTCTCGCCCCTGAGACTTCCGTCCGAGGAAAGCGCCAGCTCAGTCGCATAGGTGATCTGGGAGCAGCCCAACCACTCTGCGATCCCCGCCGGCACCTGGCCCGTGGCGCCGTCGCTCGACTCCTCGCCGCAGAGGACGAGGTCCCATCCGCCGATCTTCTCGATCCCCTTCGCCAGGGTGTACGACGTGGCGAGGGTATCGGCCCCTCCGAAGAGACGGTCGCTCAGGAGGTATGCGGCGTCTGCTCCCATCGCGATCCCGAGCTGAAGGTACGGCGCCGCGAACGGCGGCCCCATCGAGAGGAGGGAGATCGTCCCTCCGTAACGCTCCCTGAGCCTGAGCGCCATCTCGATGGCGTTCATGTCAGGCGGGTTCAGCTCCGAGCGGACCCCGGCCCGATCGAGCGTTCGGGTCTCGGGGTTGACCTTCACCTCCTCGGGCCTGGGTACCACCTTCACGCAGACGATGATCTTGAGCGGCCTCATTGCCTTCCCCGCTTCAGCTCGGCGATCAGCGCTTCGAGAACCGGGAAGAGGTCATCCACGACGCAGAGGTCCGAGTCGTCGAAGATGGGCGCCTCGGGGTCGGAGTTGATCGCTACTATGAATTCGGCGTCCTTGATCCCGACGGTGAACTGGGTCGCTCCGCTGATTCCGCAGACCAGGGCCAGCTTGGGCCGCGCGACGAAGCCGGTCTGGCCGATCTGGCGGTCGCGGCCTATCCATCCCAGATCGCAGGCGACGCGTGAGGCGCCGACCTCGCCTCCGAGGAGTCTCGCCAGCTCGACGAGAGGGGCGAAGTCCCCCTTCACGCCGCGCCCTCCCGCGACGAGAACCTTTGACCGTGTGATGTCAACCTCCTCTCGGCGGACCCTCTCGATGATCTCTGTCTTCATCCTGCCGGCGTCCAGCGAGACGGGAACGAATTCGATCCGACCTGCCCGCTTCTGGTCGGCCGCGGGAGGCGGGAAAATTCCCGGGCGCACTGTGGCCATCTGAGGGCGGTGGCGCGGGCACTTGATCGAGGCCATAACGCCGCCGCCGAAACCAGTCACCTCGCCGAGAAGGAGCCCGCTCCCGTCCTCCCATGCGAGCCCTGTGCAGTCTGCCGTGAGGCCGGTCCTCAAACGGACAGCCAGCCTCCCTGCGAGGTCTCGCCCGTTCGGCGTGGCGCCGATGAGAAGCGTCTCAGGCTTCCTCTCGAGAATGATCCCGGCGGCAACGCCGGTGTAGGCGTCGGTGGTATAGACGGCAAGAAGGGGATCATCGGCGGCGAGGACGTGGTCGGCGCCGTGAGCGATGGCCTCCCGCGCCGCCTCTTCCACGCCTTCTCCCAGAAGGAGACCAGTGAGAGGCAAGCCCCTCTCCTGAGCCAGCAGCCGCCCCTTGCCCAGAAGCTCCAGGGCAACGCCCTCAAGTCGCCCCCCTTCCTGCTCAAGAAAGACCCAGAGGCCTGAAGCTTCATCAGGTGAGTACGCCGGCGGAATCATTCCCTTTCTCCAATGGCGCGAACTGCAAGCTCTGTCAGATCAACCACCTTGATCTTCTCGACCCCGAGCACCTTCACGCTGTCCTCAAGGCAGAGAACGCAGAACGGGCAGGAGGTGGCGAGCCACTCGACGCCTGCTTCTTGCGCCTCTTTGATCCTGAGATCGCCGAAGCGTTCCTCAGGGTGGGTCTCAAGCCACATCCGCCCACCGCCTCCGCCGCAGCATAGCGAGTCCTCCCTGGACGAAGGCAACTCGACCAGAGTGAGCCCCGGAATGGCGGCGAGGAGTTTTCGCGGCGGGTCATAAACGCCGTGGCGGCGCCCGACGTAACATGGATCGTGGTAGGCGGCGGTTCCCGTGATCTCCCGGGAGAAGCTGAGCCTCCCCGCCTCAAGCAACTCTGCCAGGTACTCGGTGTAGTGGAGCGGGTTAAAGCCGTCCCACTTCGGATAG
>CAZXPE010000058.1:0-11423 GCA_964642915.1 uncultured bacterium
AGGAGCGTCCCTCCGTCGGCCAGCTCGAACCGTCCCTCCTTCCGGGCCGAGGCGCCGGTGAAGGCCCCCCGCTCGTAGCCGAAGAGCTCCGATTCGAGGAGGGTCTCGGGAAGGGCCGCGCAGTTGACCCGGATGAACGGCCGCCCCCGCCGCGGAGAGCCTTCGTGGAGGGCGAGGGCCACCAGTTCCTTGCCCGTCCCGCTCTCCCCCTGGATCAGGGCCGTGGCAGAAGCGGGCGCGACTTGCTTCACCAGCGCCAACAGTTGACGGATGGCCGGGCTCTCGCCGATGATCTCGCCCGCCCCGACCAGCTCGTCGAGCCTGCGCTGGAGGCTCCGATTCTCAAGGACGAGGGCGCGGTGCTCGAGGGCCTGGCGGACCGTGCGGGCGAGCTGAGCCCGCTCCAACGGCTTGGTCAGGAAGTCAAAGGCTCCCTCCTTCATCGCCTGAACGGCCTCCTCCACCGTCCCGTGGCCTGAGAGAACGATGACCTCCACCTCCG
This sequence comes from uncultured bacterium, assembly GCA_964642915.1. Taxonomy (GTDB): domain Bacteria; phylum Methylomirabilota; class Methylomirabilia; order Rokubacteriales; family CSP1-6; genus CAZXPE01. The sequence continues at coordinate 503 of CAZXPE010000058.1, forward strand.
GGCAGAGGAGCTTCGCGGCGCGAAGCAGCTCGAGCCCGTCGAGCCCCGGCATCCTGAGATCGGCGAGGAGGAGATCCACGCCGCCGCGGCGGAGGGCGTCCAGGGCGGCCTGCCCGTCCTCAGCCTGGACCACGCTGAACCCCTCGCGGCGGAGGGCACGCTCCACGCTCTCACGCAGGCCGACCTCGTCGTCGGCCACGAGGACAGTCGGTGACATCACGGCTCTCCAGCTTTCAGGGGAACACGGAGCGCGAAGCGGGCCCCACCATCGGGGACGCTTTCCCATGTCAGGGTCCCGCCGTGCTCCTCGGCGATCTGGCGCGCGATGACGAGCCCGAGACCGGTCCCGTGAGGCTTCGTGGTAAAGAACGGCTCGAAGACGTGGGGGGCATGGCGCCCCTCGACTCCCGGTCCCGTGTCGGCGACCATGACCTCCACCCACTGGCCGTCGAGCCGCGTGGCGACGAGGACACGGCCTCCGCGCGGCGTTGCCTCCATTCCGTTTTTGACGAGGTTCAGCACCGCCCTCCTGAGCAGGTCCCGATCAAAGGAAAAAAGCGGGATCGCGGGATCAAATTCTCCCTTGAGCGCCACATCTCGCTGCTCAGCCTCGGGTCTCACAAAAGCCACCAGCTCCTCCAACATCTCGTTGACGGAGTCCTCCTCGCTGCGGGCCCGAGGCAGCCGGGCGAAGGTCAAATACTCGTCGGTCAGCCCCGCGAGCCTCGCCACCTCAGCCCGGATTCCTTGGAGTAGATCTCCCGCGTCTCCCATCATCGGGCCCGGGCACCCCCGGACGATCTCCTCCAGCATCTCCACGTTGAGACCAATGGCGCTGATGGGACTTCGCACCTCATGAGCCATCCTGGCCGAACTCCGCCCCGCCGCCGCCAGGCGCTCGGCGCGGATGGCCCGCTCCTTCGCTTCCTCCAGGCGAGCCAGCGCGGCTCGCAGCTCCGCGTTGAAACGCTCGGCCTCGGCGCGGGCCCGGCGCTCGCGGCTCGCGATATGCCCCAGGGCCAGTCCCAGGAGCCCGAAGAGCGCCGCGCGCGCGCCGATGTGGGACCACGGCGCCGCCGGGGTAACGAGGACGTTGGCGAGAGCCATCAGCCCCGCTGAGAGCGCCGCGGCAAGGACGCCGATCTCCGGACCAAAGTGGTAGGCGTTCAGAGCGACGAGGACAGAGAAGAGAAGGTAGAAGTGACTCTCGCCCCCTCCCGTAAACCAGACCAGGACGAAGACGATCGCGAGGTCGGCGCCGAGGGTGCCCAGGAAGATCTCGCGCGAGCGCTCAGGGCGGAAAAAGAGCAACGCGAAGAGGATCCCCTTGTAAAGGATGAACGCCCCGAGGAGGGGCGCAAGGTGAACCTGGTGCTCAGGCCTTAGCGGCACGATGGAGAGCGCAGCGACCCCTCCGATCATCGCCAGCCCGCGCAGCACAGCGAAGGTGAGCGCGTCGTTGCTCAGGCGCCCCCGATCGCCCGCTCCCCTCACTCCGTTCATCGCCACACACTCCCTGGATTCAAGTCTACCCCAGGAGACCTCATATCTCGACCTGCTGGCCGTTTCGTGGAACCGTGATCGGCCAGCCGAGATCGGCCGAGATCTTCCTTCTAAGCCCTTCAGAGGCCTCAGGCTCGCCGTGGACGATGAAGATCCTGGCAGGTCTTCTGGCGAAGCCTCCGAGCCAGTGGAGGATCTCGGCCTGGTCGGCGTGGGCCGAGAGACCGTGAATCGTCTCGACGCGGGCGCGCACCGGAACCTCCTTGCCGTGGATCTTGACGGCCTTTGCCCCGTCCTGGAGGAGCCTCCCCCGCGTCCCCGCAGCCTGGTAGCCGACGAGCAGCACTGTGGTCCTCGGATCGGGGAGCCTGAGCTTCAGATGGTGGAGGACGCGCCCGCCGGTGGCCATCCCGCTTGCCGAGATTACGATGAAAGGCCCGGAGAGGCGGTTCAGCGCCATGGATTCGGCCTGGGTCCTGGCAAGCTGGAACTCGCCGCTTCGGAGCGGGCACCTTTTCTCTCTCATCAGCTTCTGCATCTCACCATCGAACTCCTCGGGGTGGTCGCAGTATATCTCCGTGGCGTCTATCGCCATCGGGCTGTCCACATACGTCGGGAGCCGGGGGATCTTCCCCTCGGCTTCAAGGAGGCTCAGGCGGTACATAAGCTCCTGGGTCCGCCCCACGGCGAAGGCCGGGATGATGATCGCCCCGCCGCGCTCCACCGCCTCGCTGATGGCTCGAGCGAGCTGCCCTGGAACCGGCTCTTCTCCGTGAGACCTGTCGCCGTAGGTCGATTCGACGACGAGAGTGCCGGCCGAGTCGATCGGCGCGGGGTCCGGGAGGATCGGCGCTCCGTACCTGCCGAGGTCTCCCGAGAAGACGATCCTCCTCCCGTCGAGCCGGAGGTTCACGATCGCCGATCCCAGGATGTGGCCGGCTCTGTGAAAGGACACCGAAAGGTTAGCGTCCAGCCGGAGCTGCTTCTCATGCTCGACTCCTGTCACCCGCTGGGCGGCCCTGAGCCCTTCTTCAGCCGTGTAGAGCGGGAGAGCCGGGCGGTGCTTTGAGTACCCTTTTTTGTTCGCGTAGCGCGCCTCTTCTTCCTGGAGGTGTCCCGAGTCCGGGAGAAGAATCTCAAGAAGAGGGGCCGTCGCCCGGGTGGCGTAAATCGGGCCCCTGAAGCCCTCCCGAACGAGCCGCGGCAAGTAGCCGGAGTGGTCGATGTGGGCGTGGGTCAGGAGGACGAAGTCAATGGACCGGGGGTCCACAGGAAAGGGGGACCAGTTTCTCAGGCGAAGCTCCTTCAACCCCTGAAAGAGCCCGCAATCCACCAATAGCCTGAGGCCCTCAGACTCCACGAGGAACTTGGAGCCGGTGACTGTCCCGGCCCCTCCGAGGAACCGGATCGAAGCGCTCATCACTCCCTGGGCCGCTGCTTGGCAATCAGACCTGCGATGGTCTCCCGATCGACGACCTCCCTTTCGATCAGCAGCTTGGCCAGCGCCTCCAAGATCCCGCGCTTCTCAGTCAGCGTCTCTCTGACCCTGGCGTGGGACGCCTCCATGAGCTTTCGGATCTCAGCGTCTATCGTCCTTGCGGTCTCCTCGCTGTACTCCTTCCGCCCCCCCGATGGGATCTGAAGAAAGAGGGCATGTCGCGGCTCCTCGAAGGTGGTGAGGCCCAGCTCCTCGCTCATCCCGTAGCGGGTGACCATGTGGCGGGCGATGTCTGTGGCGCGCTGGAGGTCGTCCTGCGCCCCCGTGGAGACGTCCCCGAAAACAATCTCCTCAGCCACGCGCCCCCCCAGGAAAACGTCAAGGCGGTCGAGCAGCTCTTCGCGAGTCATCAGGTAGCGGTCCTCAGTGGGCTGCTGGAGGGTGTAGCCAAGTGCGGCCACACCCCGCGGGATGATCGAGACCTTGGCGACCCTGTCGGCGTGGGACCGGGACTCGGCCACGATGGCGTGCCCCGCCTCGTGGTGGGCCACGATCTCTTTCTCCCTCGGGTTGATGACCCGGGACTTCCTCTCGATCCCGGCGACCACCCTCTCTATCGCCTCGTCGAAGTCAGACATCTCCACCGCATTTTTTCCCTCGCGCGCCGCGCGGAGCGCGGCCTCATTGACAAGGTTGGCGAGGTCGGCTCCGACGAACCCCGGCGTCCGCGCAGCCACCACTGAGAGGTCCACCTCGGGAGCCAGTTTCACGTTGCGGGTGTGCACCTTGAGGATCTTCTCCCGCCCCCTGAGGTCGGGCCTGTCGATCACGACCTGGCGGTCGAAGCGCCCGGGGCGAAGGAGGGCCGGGTCAAGGATTTCAGGACGGTTGGTGGCCGCCATGATGATGACGCCCTTCTGAGTGTCGAAGCCGTCCATCTCGGCAAGGAGCTGGTTCAGCGTCTGCTCCCTCTCGTCGTGGCCGCCCGTGATCGGGCTCAGCCCCCGCGCCTTCCCCAGCGCGTCCAGCTCGTCTATGAATATGATGCTGGGGGCCTTTGACTGCGCCTGGGCGAAAAGGTCCCTCACGCGCGCTGCGCCGACCCCCACGAACATCTCGACGAAGTCAGAGCCGCTCAGGCTGAAGAAAGGGACCCCAGCCTCGCCCGCCACCGCCTTGGCGAGAAGGGTTTTCCCTGTCCCCGGCTGGCCGACGAGGAGCACTCCTTTGGGGATCTTCCCCCCGAGCCGGCGGTACCTCTCAGGGCGCTTCAGGAAGTCCACTATCTCCATCAGCTCGCTCCTGGCTTCGTCGATCCCCGCCACGTCGTCGAAAGAGACGCCGGTGCTGCGCTCCACGTAAACCTTGGCGCGGCTCTTGCCGATGGTCATGAGACCCCCTTGCGGCCCCACGCGTCGCATGAGAAGCGCCCACAGTCCGATGAAGATCAGGGCCGGCAGCACCCAGGAGAGGAGGACCGAGAGCCACGTGTTCTCCACGCGCCCGGTGAAGCGGACACCAGCCGCCTCAAGCTCGGGGACCAGCGCGGGATCCTCGACGCGCGCGGTGATGAAGCTGTGGGCCGCCTTACCCTGGCTCCGCAGCTCAGCGGCCTTCTCTTTCGAGAGGATTCCTTCGATCCCCTCAGTGGAGAGCGTGCCGGTGATCGTCTGCTTGTCCAGCGTCAGGTTCGACACCTTCCCCTTTTTCAGCAGTGCCTTGAACTCGTTGTAGCTCAGGTTCTCTGGGTGAGGCGCGAAGAGGACTGACTGGATCAGGAGGAGGGCGACGAACGCCAGGACAAAGTACCAGAGGGAGAACTTTTGCTGTTGGGGTTCCATAGGGATCAGGGCGAGAGTTTGTGTTTGTTGATCAGGCGGTGTAGGGTCTTGCGGTCCACCCCCGCCTCCCGGGCGGCCTGAGAGATGTTGCCCCGGTGCCTGTCGAGAAGCTCCTTGAGATAGGCGGCTTCGAGCCTTCGCATCCACTCCTCCTTGGCGTCCTTGAGCGGAAGGTTCCCAACGGCCGCAACCGGCTCCCCTTTTCCGGCAGGCTGCGGTGAGAAGAGGTGGTCAGGGAGGTCCTTGACTGTGATCGTCTCCCCTTCGGCTAGCGCCGCAGCCCGCTCGACCACGTTCTGAAGCTCGCGCACGTTTCCCGGCCACTGGTGGGCGTCGAGCGCCGCCAGGACGTCATCCTCGAAGCCCTTCAAGGGCGGCTGGCGACCCTGGGAGTACTTCTTCAGGAAGTGGTGGGCCAGGAGCGTGACGTCGCCCTGCCGCTCCTTGAGCGTCGGCAGCGTGATGGCGATGACGTTGACCCGGTAGTACAGCTCCTCTCTGAACCGTCCCTTGACTACCAGCTCGCGGAGGTTCCTGTTCGTAGCCGAGACGAGCCTCACGTCCACGTCTATCTGGCGCGTCCCCCCCACGCGGCGGATCTGCCGCTCCTGAAGGGCCCTCAGAAGCTTCACCTGAAGGCCCACGGGCAGCTCGGCGATCTCGTCGAGGAAGAGCGTGCCCCTGTGGGCGACCTCGATGAGCCCCGGCTTGGTCCTCAGCGCCCCGGTGAAGGCGCCCTTTTCGTGGCCGAAAAGCTCCGATTCGAGAAGGTTCTCAGGAAGGGAGGCGCAGTCCACCGGGACAAACGCGCCCCCGCCCCTCTGGCTGTTGGCGTGGATGGCCCTGGCTACCAGCTCCTTCCCGGTCCCTGACTCTCCCACGATCAGGATGTTGGCCTCGGAGCGCGCGGCCTTCTTGACCAGCTCGAAGACGGCGACCATGGCACGGCTCCTGCCTATGATGTTCTCGAAGTGGTAAGTGGACTGGAGCTGGCCGCGGAGGTTGACGTTCTCCAGGGCGAGCCCTCTCTGGGCGAGCCCGCGCTCCACCAGGAGCCTCAGCTCCTCGTTGTTGAACGGCTTCGTGACGTAATGAAACGCCCCCTGCCTCATCGCCTCCACCGCCGACTCTATCGTCCCGTGGGCCGTCATGATGATGACGGGGAGATGGGGATCAGCCTGGCGGGCCGCCTTGAGGATCTCAATGCCGTCAACCTTGGGCATCTTGAGGTCTGTCAGCACCAGGTCTGGCCGCTCGGCGTCTATCATCTGGAGCGCCCGCTGCGGGTCTGTCACAGCCATGCAGTGGTGGCCGGCCCTGGTGAGGATTCGGCTCACGTTGTCGAGCATGTCGGGCTCGTCGTCCACGATCAGGACCCGGGCGCGGCTCATGAGACTTTCTCCTCCTCGGCGGCCGGAAACGTGAGAACGAACGTCGTCCCCTGCCCCGGCCTGGACTGGACGTCTATCGTCCCCCGGTGGTCGCGGATGATCTTATAGGTCACAGAGAGCCCGAGCCCCGTCCCGTGGGGCTTGGTGGTGTAGAAGGGGTCAAAGATCTTCGGGAGAGCCTCGGGAGAAATCCCCGGCCCGTTGTCGCTCACCTCAAGCACGACCAATCGGGGATCGAGAATCGGGGTTCGGGGATCGCTCTCCGGACCCCGGACCCCGGACCCCGAATCCCGGATCCGTGTCGTGATGGTGATCGCTCCGCCGCCATTCATCGCCTCTCGGGCGTTGTTGAGGAGGTTCAACACCACCTGCTGAAGGGCGTTCTGGTCCCCCCGTATCCGCGGAAGGTCGGACGCCATCCTCCGCCTGATCTCGATCCCCTCCTTGGCTGCGGTCTTCTCCACAAAGAGCAGAGTCTCCTCGACGATATGGTTCAGGTCAACGGAACCCATCTCCCCGGGCGACCGCCTGGCAAACGAGAGCAAGCTCCCGGCTACCTTCGCGACACGCTGGGCGTTACGATGGAGGACCTGGAGGTCAGCCACGATCTCCTCCGGGAAGTCTTTCGCCCGGCTGGCCTCTTCGAGCATCAGCTCGATGCGAGAGGTGATGATGCCGATCGGATTGTTCAGCTCGTGGGCGAGCCCCGCCCCCAGCTTCCCCAGAGCGGCCAGCTTCTCGGCCTGACGGGTCGATCTTTCCAGCCTCACCCGCTCTGTGATGTCCTCGACGAGGAGGACAGCGCCGGAGGGAACCAAACCCTCCCTGAGGAGGCTCCCTCGGATGTTCAGCACGACGCGCCCCTTCTTCAGGGTTTCGTGCTCCACCGCCTCCATGACGAACTCCTCTGCTTCCCCGGCTAGAAGGCGCTCGATTGACGACGCGATCCCCTCGCGCCTCAAATTCGGGAAGATATCGAAGAGCGGCCGGCCCGTTACCTCCCCGGCACTCACCCCGTAGCGCTCCTCCATCGCCCGGTTCCAGGTGGCCACCCGGCCCTCCCTGTCAACAACCACCACTCCGTCGCGGATCGACTCCACCACCTCCCTGATGAAACGCTCCCGCGTCTGGGCCTCGCGGCTCAGAGCTGCGATCTCGAGACGCTCCCGCTCCTCGACCTCTGCCAGGATGCCGACCCCCACTGCCGTCCCCAGCAGGACAGCCGTTCTGACGGCGTAGTTGGCCCACTCCGCCCCGGCGAGGGTCGGCCAGATCACCCAGAGATACGCCGCCGCCGTGCCTGCGGCCACGGCGACCCCGTGCTTGATTCCGTAGTAGTAGGACTGAAGCCCTGCGATCAGGAGGAGGGCGAGGAAGAGGGTGCTCCGGGCGCCTCCGGTAAGACGGATCAGGACGAGGGCGAAGGCCAGGTCAGCCAGGAAGACCGGGAGGTGATGGGCCAGGGTCTGAGCCGGCCAGCGCCAGAGGCAGGCGACGATCGCCACGCTGTAGGCCACGAACACCACGATGGTGATGGCAATCTCGGGACGGTTGGGAAGCTCCCGCGGAGCGAGGACGAACCACGCGAAGGCGGCGACGGTGGCCAGGGTGCGGAGGAAAGGAAGGGCCATGATCCGCGGCCCCCCCATGCGCTGGACCGCCCCGCGGAGCGACGAGGGAACGAAGTCAGCGGCAGCCACCGATCACCTCACGGCGCTATCGAAGCTTTCCGTTGCGGAGGGCAAAGGCAAGCCTCTCGACCGTGGAGGGATCAAGGGGAAGACGCGAGAGGTCGCGCACCGTCCGCTCAACGTCGTAGGCGACCCGCTTGAGCTTGACGGTCCCGTCCTCGATCACGGCGTAAGAGGCGCGCGGGTCGCCGTCGCGCGGCTGGCCCGTGCTCCCAGGATTGACGACGAGCCTGAACCCCACGCCGCGCACCATCGGAAGGTGGGTGTGACCGAGGAGAATGAAGTCGGCGCGCACCTGGCTCACCTGGCGCTCAACGTGACGGTCGGTGGCCTCGGGCGTGAGCGTGTATGCCCAGAGGCGGTTCCGGGGAGAGGCATGGGCGGCGTAGAACGAAAACCCCTCCTCCTTGAGCCACGCCTTCAGGGGAAGTTTCCGCAGATAGCCGACCTGGTCGGGAACGAGCATCCTCAGGTGGAGGGCAGCGGTCTCCTCGGCGGGGAACCGCATGCCAGGCGCCGAGCGGGCGTCCACACCATGGCCCAGGGCGTGGTCGTGGTTCCCTCTGACGGCGACGGCGGCGTTCAGCCTGACGAACTCTACCACCTCGGAGGGGTGAGGGCCGAAGGCGACCAAGTCTCCGCAGACAATCAGCCTGTCGTGAGGCTCGGCGGCGAGGACCGCCTCAAGCGCCGGCCAGTTGGCGTGAAGATCAGAGACCGCCAGAACACGCATATCAAACAATCAGGCGGTGCGGCACTACCTTTTCTTGACGCGGGCGACCGTCACTTCAACGTGAGTCCCTGCGCTTGTGGCTTCGAACGTGATCCGGCAGGTGTCAGCCCCTTTGGTGAAGTCAATCACCGTCTGGGGCGGCTCGGGAGGCGGCCGACGGACCACAACGGTCTTCTCTTCCTTCCATCCTGACCGGACCATCTGGCTCTTGAACCTGGCGGCCGCCTCCTCCACTCCCGGCGGGCTCAGATAAACCAGCTTGGCGGCGGCGGCCGTCGGGGTATCGATGAAGACCCAGTCGTTCGTGTAAGGGGTCGCCTCGGCCGGGATCGGGACGTCCGCGAAGGGGGCGCGCGGGAGCCCACCGGTCGGAAAGCACGCCCCCGCCGCGATGAAGATAAGCCCGACGCCGGCCAGACGATAGAGGGAAGCAGATCGCATGTCGTCCGTATTGTATCACCTCTCCGGCCCTCCCGAGGAAGCCCCCTGACGGCGCGGCTTTGACAAGGATTTCAGATCAGGGGTAGAATCCATCCGTCCATCCGGCTGCTCTGCCATGACCAGCGCCTTCAGAGACCGCAGTCTCGCGCAGATCCAGGAAAAGGTCGAGGCCAAGGAAAGGCTCACCCGCGAGGACGGGCTCCTGCTCTTCGAGACCGACGACCTCCTGGGACTCGGCAGGATCGCTGACCACGCCAAGCGCCGCAGGGTTGGCGACTGGGTCTTCTTCGTCATCAACCGCCACATCACCCCGACGAACCTCTGCGTCCTCTCCTGCCGCTTCTGCGATTTCAAGAGGAAGCGGGGGGAGGCCGGGGCCTACGAGCATTCGATCGAGGAGATCCTCGGAATGATCGGAGAGGGGGTGAGCGAGGTCCACATCGTGGGCGGCCACCACCCTGACTGGCCGTTCGACTACTACGAGAGGATCATCGCCGCTGTCCACGCCCGGCACCCCCGGGCGCAGATCAAAGCGCTCTCCGCGGCTGAGATAGACTACTTCTGGCGTCGCTGGAAGGTCCCTCCAGAGGAGGCGCTCTCTCGGCTCAAGGCCGCCGGGCTAGACTCTATGCCCGGAGGCGGCGCAGAGGTTTTCAGCCTACGCCTCGGGAAACTCCTCAACTTCACCGGCAAGGCCGACCCGGAGCGCTGGTGCGAGATCCACGGGATCGCCCACAGGCTTGGGATCCGGACCAACGCGACGATGCTCTACGGCCACGTTGAGACCATGCCGGAGCGGGTGGACCACCTCCTCCGCCTCCGCTCCCAGCAGGACGAATCGGGCGGCTTCCTGACGTTCATTCCGCTTGCCTACCAGGTCGGGAAGACCAAGCTGGTCCCCCGCCAGACTCCGCCGACAGACGACCTCCGCACGATCGCTGCCTCCCGCCTCATCCTCGACAACTTCCCGCACATCGAGGCGTACTGGATCATGATCGGGGAGGTCACGGCCTCGGTCGCTCTCAACTTCGGCGCCGACGACGTCAACGGGACGCTGGGGGAGGAGCGGATCGCCCACGCCGCAGGGGCCGAGAGCCCCGTGGGGCTCGCCCGTGAGCAGATCCTCCGCATGATCCGCGACGCCGGGAAGACCCCCGTTGAGCGGGACGCTCTTTACAACATCGTAAAGGTCTGGGACTAAATGAGGATCGGGAAGATCCCGTATCTGAACTGCGAGCCGTTCTACGCATGCATGACGGGGACCCGGCTGACCCCCCTGACTCCGCGGGCGCTGGGCCGGGCCATGGCCGAAGGGAGCATAGATGCCGGCCCGCTCCCTCTCGCAGATTGCTTGAGGCTCGAGGAGAAGGTCACGCGCCTGCCGTTCGGCATCGCCACTCGGGGGCGGGCTCAGAGCGTTTTTCTCCTGAGCAAAGGGCCGATGACAGAGCTTGGCGGTGCCCTGATCGGCGTGACAGATGAGACCTCCAACTCGATCCAGCTTCTTCGCCTGCTGCTCGCCCTGAAATACGATGTCGCGCCCCGCGCCTATGTGGGGCTCAACGAGGAGGCCGACGCGATCCTCCTGATCGGAGACCCGGCCCTCAGGGCGCTGAAAAGCGGAACGCCCTACCCTCACCGGATTGATCTGGGGAGCGAATGGGTGGAGTGGACCGGACTCCCCTGCGTCTTCGCCTGCTGGGCTGTCCGCTCAGAGCTTCCCGAATCCGAAAAGAGGGCCCTCGGCGAAATGATCTCAAATGCCATGGACGAGGCGATGGGGCGTCTAGACGAGATAGCGGCCAGAAGGAGCGACACGGGCCTCACGGAAGCCGAGGTGGTCGCCTATCTCAAAGGTTTCGTCTACCGCCTCGGCCCCGAGG
>CAZXPE010000059.1:0-11294 GCA_964642915.1 uncultured bacterium
GGGTTTAGCAGCCGGTGCAGGTCCGAGTGGGAGGGGATGAGTCCTTAAAGCATAATGCCTGCCTGCCTGCCTGCCTGCCTGCCTGCCTGCCTGCGCAAGGCGGATGCCAAAACTACTCGACCGATGCCTCGCTTCATCTTCTCTTCTCCAACAGCGATTTCGGACCGAATGCTACTTTAGTTCCCCAAGCCCTGTCAAGGTTGATTTTTCGGGTGGCCTGGGGACTCGTGACACTTTCCTGAAAGCCCAACCGCTCCGACTCTCTCTTCGTAGAGCTTCTCTGACTCCGCCTAGGGCTGACTACAGCATCTCGCTTGACAAGATGGCGTGGGGCTGTTAAGTATTTTTGCAGAGTTCCCGAGCCGAGAGTGAAGGGAGTCGGGAAGAAATGGGCGTTGTCCTGGACCAGCGGCGCCGCCAAGTTATCAAGGCGGTGATCTGCGACTATATCGAAACCGCGGAGCCCGTAGGCTCCCGTTCCGTCGCCAAGCGTCACCACTTCGGTCTCTCCCCGGCCACGATCCGGAACACCATGGCCGACCTGGAGGAGATGGGGTATCTATCCCAGCCTCATCCCTCAGCGGGGCGGCTGCCGACAGACAAAGCCTACCGCCTGTACGTCGATGAGCTGGCAAGAGAGGAGCGCCAGATCGGCGGTGAGGTGGTCCGGCTGCGCCAGCACTACTCGAACCCGCAGGGCGGGGCCGAGCGGCTGATGGAAGAGACATCAGCGCGCCTATCGGTCTTCTCGCGCATGACCGGGGTGCTCCTGGCCCCGCCGCTCAAGCAAACCTATCTGGCTCGCCTTGAGCTGATCCCGCTCTCCAAAGATCGCGCGCTGGCCGCGGTGATTACCGACGCCGGATGGGTCACAACACGCACCCTGTCGGTGGAGCCCATCACGGCAGCGGAGGAGATCAGGGAGCTGGGCCGGCAGCTCACCAGGCGCTTTCAGGGGAAAACGTTCCAGCAGATCCTCGACGAGTGGGCCGCCCCGAAGGACCCACTCGACCCGCTCAGGACGCGGACGGGCAACCTGGTGGACCAGATTCTCTCCCTCCTCAGCGAGCGTACGCTTTACGTGAGCGGAGCCATAAACATGCTCGAACACCCGGAGTTCTGGGAGATCGAGACGATGCGGCCCCTACTCAAGGCGCTCGAGGAGAAGGCCCGGCTGATCGATCTGCTATCGGAGCAGGCCCGGGAGGGGGGCGTTCAGGTGATGATCGGCCACGAGAACCCCTGCGAGGAGATGCGTGGCTGCAGCCTCGTAACGTCCAGCTACACTTACAGGGACCACGTGCTGGGAACGCTGGGAGTGGTGGGACCGAAACGAATGCCTTACGGAAAAGTGATCGCCCTGGTTGAAGAGGCCTCCCGGCTGGTGAGCCAGACGCTCTCGCGCCACCGTCAGGAACTCTACCTCCCTTCCTGACAACCCGGTCCTCTACGGGTTGTTCACATCCGCGGCCGCTTACACGCTATAATAACGATCCGCCATGAACGGTGAACCGATGAAAGACGAAGGGCAAGAGACGACGAGCCCGGAACCAGGCGAAGCGGTTGACGAGCTGGCCCGCCTCCGCCAGGCCCTCGATGAGAAAACCCGTGAAGCCGGGGCGAACTACGACAGGTACCTCCGCGCTCTGGCCGAGCTCGACAACGCGAAAAAGCGCGCCCATCGGGACCGGGAAGAGTATATCCGCAACGCGAACGAATCGCTGCTCCGCGAGATCCTTCCGGTCCTAGACAACTTCGATCGAGCCCTTCAGGCTCTACGGGACGCGCCGGCCTCAGGGCTCCTCGCGGGGATAGAGCTGATCCATCGAGAGCTTCTGAGGGTCCTCGAGAAGTTCGGCGTCACCCCCTTCACAGCGGTGGGTCAGCCGTTCGACCCCGAGAGGCACGAGGCGGTCATGCGTGTCGAGACAACAGAGGTCCCCGAGATGACCGTGATAGAAGAGACGCTCAGGGGCTACGTCTTGAACGGCAGGGTCCTCCGCCCCGCAGCGGTCTCTGTGGCAGTCCGGCCTGAGGAGGCGCCGGCGCAAGGTGGCTAAGCGGGACTACTACGAAATCCTGGGCGTCTCCCCCGAGGTCACCGACGCCGACCTTAAGAAATCGTACCGCCAGCTCGCGCTTCAGTACCACCCTGACAGAAACCCAGGCGACAAGAAGGCCGAGGAGCGCTTCAAAGAGATCAGCGAAGCTTACAGCGTCCTCTCAGACCCCGAGAAGCGCGCCCAGTACGACCGCTTCGGGACCGTCGGACAGGCGGGCGGATTCGACGTCTCCGGCTTCGGCGTCGGCACCATCTTCGAGGACCTCTTCGAAGGGTTCTTCGGGGGGACGGGGCGGGACAGGCGGGCGCGGGCCCACAGGGGCGAGGACCTCCAATATGGTTTGGAGATCAGCCTGGAGGAAGCGGCGGCCGGCCTCGAATCAAAGGTCCAGATCCCGCGCTTCGAGACATGCGAAGGGTGCCATGGTTCCGGCCTCGCGCCGGGGACCAAGCCCCAGCTCTGCGCCACCTGTAAGGGGCATGGGCAGGTCCGCTTCTCCCAGGGGTTCCTCACAGTGGCGCGCACCTGCCCTCACTGCGGCGGCCTCGGCGAGGTGAACAAGAGCCCTTGCAACGACTGCCGTGGCGAGGGGCGCGCGAGGCGCGAACGCCTCCTCAAGATCAAGATCCCGCCGGGAGTCGAGGACGGCTCCCAGCTCCGACTCACGGGCGAAGGGAGCGGCGGGATCCACGGCGGCCCCCCCGGCGACCTATACGTGGTCATCCGCGTTAAGCCCCACGACTTCTTCGTCCGCCAGGGCCAGGATCTTCTCTGCGAGATTCCCCTCACCTTCCCCCAGGCAGCTCTGGGCGCCCAGATCGAGGTCCCTGTGCTCGACGGGATCGCCACCCTCAAGGTCCCTGCCGGAACCCAGCCGGGAACGATTCTGCGGCTCAAGGGAAAAGGGATGCCGAGCCTCCGCGGGCGTGGCCGAGGGGACGCCTGCTATCAGGTCGTCGTCGAGGTGCCTGCTCACATCAGCGCCAGGCAGCGGGAGCTGCTCGAGGAGTTCCAGCGCTCCTCTCAAGAAGGGTCGGGACCGCTCATCACATCGTTCATCGAGCGGATGAAAAAGCTCCTCGGCTCTTGACCTGGCCCAGGGAACTTTCTCCCCGACCGAACCTCGAATAGAAGATGGGAAAATTCCACATCCGCCCCGAGGCCGTGAGCGAGGATCGAGCGGTCTTCGACGAGGAAGAGACGCGCCACCTCGCCCGTGTGCTCCGCCTCGGGCCGGGCGACATCGTCCAGGCGATCGATGGGCGGGGAACTGAATACACCGTCAGGCTGGAGTCGATGGAAGGGCGATTGGCGACGGGGACCGTGCTCGCCCGCTCCACGGCGAGGATCGAATCCCCCCTTTCAATCACCCTGGCCCAGGGGATCCCCAAGGGCGACAAGATGGAGTGGATCGTAAGGGCCGCTACCGAGATGGGTGTCGCCCGCATCGTCCCGCTCGTGACGCGCCGGTGCGTGGTCAGGGCTGAGCTAGGGCGCGAGCGCGCGCGGCGCTGGCAGCGTGTCGCCAAGGAGGCGGCCAAGCAGTCGGGACGCTCTGTGATCCCTGCCGTCGAAGCCCCGCGGAAGTTCGACGAGTTTCTCGCTGAACGCCCCGCTTTCGACCTGGAGATCGCACTCTGGGAGAGCGAGAGGCGGGGGCTCAGTGAAATCCTTGAGGCCGTCAGCAGGCCCGTCGCCTCGGCCCTCATCGTCGTGGGCCCCGAGGGGGGGCTCGCTCCTGAAGAGGTGGAGGCTCTCAGAGAACATGGCGTCGAAACCGCTGGCCTCGGGCCGCGGATCCTCCGCACAGAAACCGCGGCACCGACGGGGATCGCCCTCCTTCAAGCCCGCTGGGGCGACCTGGGAGGGTCTCCTCCGAGCTGAAGCGAGCGATACATCCCATGAGCGAAAGCGAGGGATACGACTACTTCGACGTTGAGGCCGACGTCGGCGTCACCGGCTGGGGGCCGACCGTGGCCGAGGCGTTCCGCCAGACCGGGCTCGGTGTATTCGCCCTGATGGTGGCGCCGGACGAGATCGAAGAGCGGGTGATGAGAGAAGTCCCGACAGCGGGAGAGAATCGGGAGGAGCTGCTGGTCAACTGGATCAACGACTGCCTCTGCCTCCACGACATCGAGGGTTTCGTTGCTCGGAGGATTGAGCTTCCCGTCTTTGAAGAAGGCCGGCTCCTGTCACGCCTCTGGGGGGAGCCAGTTGACCCAAGCCGCCACCGCCTCGGCACAGTCGTCAAAGCCGCCACCTACCATCAACTTGCCGTCGAAGAGCGCCCGGAAATTTGCGCGATCAGGTTGATAGTTGACATTTGAAGGTGGTGCCAAAATTCAACGCCCGCGCTGTCATCCACGTGGCTTTTACGCAACATTTGAGCCCTGTGCGCTGGTGGCACAAAGTGAATCATCCCCATTGAATCAATGAGTTGTCCATCAAACCTGGGTGTGGCACTCATCTTGCTGCTTAAAACGCCCGGTTGTTGCTTTGCGGTGTCAAGCTTTGCTCATGAGCCTTCAGCGCACAATTCAGAAGTCGGTAGCGGTTGAAGGAATCGGGCTCCATTCAGGCGAGCCTACGAGGATCTCTCTCTCCCCGGCGCCACCGGACACGGGGATTGTCTTCAGCACTCCGGCTCCCCACAGGGTGCTGATCCCAGCCAGACCTGATCACGTCGTTGATTCCCATTTCGCGACGACCCTGGGGGTCAACGGGAGCCGAATCCAGACCGTTGAGCACCTCCTGGCCGCCACCGGGGCGCTGGGGATTGATAACCTTCTCGTCGAAGTCGCGGGCGATGAGATCCCGGCCCTGGACGGCAGCGCCCAGCCGTTCGTCTCTCTCCTCTACTCTGCCGGCAAGGCGACCCAATCTTCCCCCCGCCGGCCCATCGTCATCACCGAACCGATCCGGGTCGGTGACGGGTCGCGCTGGCTCCAGGTCCTCCCCGGCGAAGGCTGCCGCATCACCTACACGCTGGACCTCAACCATCCGGCGGTCGGAATCCAGACGGCATCGTTCCTCTGCTCAGAGCAAGTGTTCGTGGATGAGCTGGCGTCGGCCAGGACCTACGGCTTCCTGAAAGACGTGGGCGCCATGAGGAAGAACGGCCTCGCCAAGGGCGGCTCGCTGGACAACGCGGTAGTGGTGGGGAGACGGACGATCCTGAACGAGAACCTCCGCTTCCAAGACGAGTTCGTCCGCCACAAGATCCTCGACCTCATCGGCGACCTCGCCCTTCTCGGCCGCCCGCTCGTGGGACACGTCGTCGCGCGGAACGCTGGCCACTTCCTGAACCACCAGCTCGTCTGCGCCATTCAGGACGCCGTCAGGTCATCCGATAGGCCCTCTCGATCTGCAACGCGCGGCGTCATCCACAGGGAAGAGATAGAGCCTCTCCCCGGAGTCGCGGCGCTCTAGCGCCGCGCCGATAACCGTCCCGTCTTCGCGTCCTCCTTTCAGATCGGGGTCAGGAAATCCCCGATCTGATCGACGGGAACCAACGGATGACCGGTGAGTCGTCCACTACGATGGTCTCGTCTCTCACGGCCCCGGTTGAAATTAGGGAGAAGCTGCACCCGACAAGCTCCGACAGCCGCTCCACGTACTGGCGCGCCTTGGTCGGCAGTTCATCGTAGTGCCGAATCCCCGCTGTGGAGCACTGCCACCCGGACATCTCCTCGTACACCGGCTCGGCCTCGTGCCACACCCGCTCCTCCTCAGGGAACTCGGTCAGCAGCTCTCCGCGGTAGCGGTAGCCGGCGCAGATCTGCACCGTCTCGCACTGGTCCAGAACGTCCAGCTTGGTGAGAGCTATGGTGTCCAGGCCGTTGACCCTCACCGCGTAGCGGAGCACCACGGCGTCGAACCAGCCGCAGCGGCGCGGGCGGCCTGTCGTGGCGCCGTACTCCTGGCCCCTCTCGCGGATCAGCTCACCCGTCGAGTCGTGAAGCTCTGTGGGAAACGGGCCGCCTCCCACTCTGGTCGTGTACGCCTTGGAGACGCCGAGGACACCGTGGATCTTTGTCGGGGGGACACCAGTTCCTGTGCAGGCGCCTCCAGCGGTGGTGCTCGACGAGGTGATGAACGGGTACGTCCCGTGGTCGAGATCCAGCATCGTCCCCTGGGCGCCCTCAAAGAGGACCGACGCCCCATTGTCAATGAGCCGGTTCAGGAGGAGCGCCGTGTCGGTGATGTAGGGGGCGAGCCATCCGCCGTAGCGGAGGTACGGAGCCAGGATCTCCTCCACAGTGAATGTTTGAGCGTCGTAGAACTCTCTCAGGAGGCGGTTCTTCTGCTGGAGGTTGACCTGGAGCTTCTCTCGGAAGAGCGGCTCGTCGAGGAGGTCGGCCATCCGGATCCCCACCCGCGCCGCCTTGTCGATGTAGGCCGGCCCCACGCCCTTCCCCGTGGTGCCGATACGCCGCTTGCCGAGCTTGGCCTCCGAGGCCAGATCCAGAGCAGGGTGGTACGGCATGATGAGGTGGGCGTTCTTGGAGATAAAGAGGTTCCCGTCCAGGACCACGCCTCGCCTCACCAGCGACTCCATCTCCTGGATCAGCGCCGCCGGGTCCACGACGACCCCGCAGCCTATCACGCAGCGGCACCCTCTGTGGAGGATACCCGAGGGGATGGAGTGGAGGACGAACTTCTCACGCCCGACGACCACAGTGTGGCCGGCGTTGTTGCCGCCCTGGAAGCGGACGACCGCGTCAGTGTAGGGCGTGAGGACATCGACGACCTTTCCCTTCCCCTCGTCGCCCCATTGGGCTCCGACCACGATGATGTTAGGCACGGTTCTTTTCTCCTAAGCGGGGAAAGTGCGCCTCGGGCCGTTCGAGGAGCGCCGACACGGCGAGTGTTAGAGAGGTTCCGCCATCGAGATCGAGGACCAGGACCTCGCCGGCCTTCGTGCGCTGAGACCCCAACACGAGCACACAGCGCGCCCGCTGTTCTCTGGCGTACTGGATGGAATCCTCCAGCCCGCGGGTGATGATGTCCCGCGCCACCGAGGCCCCCAGGTCTCTCAGGCGGCGCGAGAGCGACAGCGCCGCTGTCTTCTCTGCCGTGAAGTCGATGATGAAGAAATCGGGTCCCGGAATCGGAACGGCCACGCCCTGAGCCTCCATCGCCAGGAGGGCGCGCCCCACGTCGAAGGCAAAGCCCGTAGCGGGGCACGGGTAGCCGAAGCGGCCGAGCATCTGGTCATATCGGCCGCCGCCGCAGATGGGGGCGCCGAGCCCGGCCAAGTACCCCTCGAAGTCCACCCCCGAGTAGTAATCGAACCCCCTCACCTCGCCCAGGTCCAGGATCACAGAGTCGGCCAGGCCATAGACGCTGAGCAGCCGATAGACCTCGGAAAGGTTGGCTAGCGCCGCCTCGGATCGGGCGTTCTTGACCAGGCGACCGGCCCGCTCCAGCACCTCTTCACGGCCGAAGAGACCCGGCATCGCCAGAAGAAGCTCAGCCGTCGCCACCGGCGGAGCCAGCTCAGAGACCAGCCTCTCGAGCGTGGAGGCGTCCTTCCTGCCGAGAGCGTCTCTGAGGCCTCGCGCCGCTTCACGGTCGATCCTCAGCTCCTCGAGAATCCCGCGGAAGAACTCAGCCTGCCCCACGTCGATTTGAAACCGGTTGAGGCCCAGCGCCCGGAGCCCTTCCACAGCCATCGAGATCATCTCGGCGTCGGCCTCAGGCTTCTCCAACCCAACCAGCTCGACGCCGGCCTGATAGAACTCCCGGTAGCGCCCCACCTGAGGATCTTCATAGCGGAAGACGTTGGTCACGTAGGCGAGCCTGAGCGGCTTCGGGGCGTCGCGCAGGCGCGTGGCGACAATCCGGGCGATCTGCGGGGTGACGTCGGCGCGAAGCGCGAGCATCCTGCCGGTCTCACGGTCAACGAGCTTGAACATCTTCTCCTGGAGGTCAAGATCGGTCCCCAGTGAGAGGACGTCGAAATACTCGTAGCTCGGCGCCACCACCTCCCGGTATCCCCACTGGCTGAAGACAGACCAGAGGCGTTCCTCGACGAAGCGCTTCCTTGCCGCCTCCTCTGGGAGGTAGATCTTGGCGCCCTTGGGGAGCTGGGTTTGAGAAAGTTTCCTCTCCATGCTCATCAGTGAGCGGCGTGTTCAGGCGCGGCCGCCCCGCTGTCAAGGTGGGCCACGCTGTTCATCAGGCGGAGGATGGCCCGGCCGTCCTCGTACTCGAACTCGTTCATCCCGGTGGAGGCACAGTGAAAGACCCAGAAGCGGTCGAGAGAGCAGTCGAGAGCGTCCAGCAGCAGGAGCCGGAGCGGGGAGCCATGGGTCACCAGGCAGACCGTCTCCCCGGCGTGGTCGGCTTTGAGCCGCGTGAGACTTCCGAGGACGCGGTCTCTGACCTGTGCCAGGCTCTCCCCGTTAGGCATCGTGACCGTCTGCGGGCTCTCCCGCCATGCGGCGTATAGATCGGGGAACTCCGACCTGACCTCTTCCACAGTGAGCCCCTCCCAGAGGCCGTGGCAGATCTCGGCGAACGCCGGGTCCCTGCGGACTTGAAGGCCGTGAGGAGAAGCGATCTCCTCCGCGGTCTCACCGGCGCGGGCGAGGGGGCTCGAATAAACGGCTGCGAGCCTCCGCCGTGCCAGCGCCCGAGAAGCGGCCTCGGCCTGCCATCGCCCTTCCTGAGAGAGGCGCGTGTCTATGCACCCCTGGTACCGCCCCTGCCGGTTCCAGTCCGTCTCCCCGTGGCGAAGCACAATCAAGCGTAGTCCCATAGATGGCGCCAAACCGTAGATATTCTAAAGGAGGGAGCCCGGAAACTCTACAACTTGTTCGCCCCGGCCAGGGGCCTCTCGGCCCTTTGGGGTCCCTGTCTTCGCAAATACCAGTTCCTAGCTCCTTGCTCCTCCCCCTGCGCGGCCGAAATGGAACTCCCCATGCCTCTGTGGCTCTTCGAAGTCCCTACGCCTCTGCGTTTGCGCTTGACCTGATAGCCGCTTAGTCTTACTCTTCCAGGTAAGAATCCGCTTGGAGGGACACTCATGCGCATTACCAGCAAGGGTCAGGTCACCATCCCTATCGAGGTGCGGGAACAGGCGGGTCTGCTTCCCAATACCGAGGTGGAGTTTGCCGTAAAGGGCAGCGCGGTCGTTCTTCGGAAAGCCAAAAGGCCATCGCGCCGGGGGCGGCGGTTGCTCACGATCATGCGCGGCAAGGCCACCAGCCGCATGAGCACTGGCGAGATCATGGCTCTCACTCGCGGCAACTGACAACGGCCGCGCCTATGGCCGATGTATTGGTAGACAGCAACGTTATCCTCGACGTCGTCACCGAAGACGCGGACTGGCTCGAATGGTCCGCAGCGCAATTGGAAGCGCTGGCGGAAAGTAACACTTTGGTCATCAATCCCATCATCTACAGCGAGGTTTCCATCGCCTTCGACCGGATCGAGGACCTCGATGAAGCCCTACCGCCTGAGTCTTTCCGCCGAGACCCGCTGCCGTGGGAGGCGGGCTTCCTGGCCGGCAAGTGTTTCGTCAGATACCGACGCTCCGGCGGCAAGCGGCGCTCGCCCCTGCCGGATTTTTACATCGGGGCGCATGCCGCGATCCGGGGCATCGCGCTGGTGACGCGCGACGCCAACCGCTACAAAACCTATTTCCCGAAAATTACGCTCATCTCTCCCTGACCCCGCAGTCCGGGATCAATCTCCTGCCCTCTGGGGCGCCTACCTTCGCAAATCCAAGTCCCTGGCCCCTGGGTTGATGCGGGGGATTGATTGGCGCACGATAAACTCATAAAGTAACGGCAGCGATCAAATCGGAGGAGGCCGGTGTCGAGAGAAGCCAGTAGATATCTGAACAACGCGAGGGAGATCCTTCGGCGGGCAAGGATCGAGCGCGACATCTATTCAGATGTCAAGCCGGTCAGGGAAGCAATGGGGACCGCCTACCTCGCGGTCCTGGAGGCCGTCAACGAGGCCCTCATAGAGAGGGGCGTGTCGAGGAAGGAGCTTCCCAAATCGGTGGAGGCGTATCGGAATCTCCTGAAAAAGCACCTCTCGTCGCGCAACGGGAAGCTCCTGAGAAAGTTCGACAGCCTGTACGACATGCTCCACATCGCGGGATACCATCGCGGGCTGCTGCATCACGCTACCGTCGTGAAGGACGCCCTCAAGGTGGCCAGGGCTTTCATTGAGAAAATAGGTTAACCGAGTTCCTTTGGAAGGATCCCTCGCAGAAAGATGGCTACAGCTTTACAAGCTTGGCGAAGACGATGTCAGGCATCGCCCTGATCTCGTCTAGGATCGGGTCGGCGATCGGGTCGTCGAGGTTCAGGATGGAGACGGCGCGCCCCCCACGGCGCTCGCGGCCGAGCTGCATCCCCGCGATGTTGATCTGGTGGCGGCCGCAGAGGGTGCCGATCCTGCCGATCACGCCTGGGACGTCGAGGTTGGAGAAGACGAGCATCCACCCTGCCGGGACCGCCTCCAGAGGGTAGCCGTCGATCCTCACGATGCGGGGCTCGCGCTTGTTGAAAAGAGTGCCCGCCACCCGCCACGACCCCTTGTCTGTGCGAAGCTCGGCGGCGATCAGGCTCGCGTAGTCGAGGCTCTCCGAGGTCGTGGTCTCTGTCAGCTTGAGGCCGCGGGCCTTGGCGAGGAGCGGCGCGTTCACGTCTGTGACGTTCTCCTGAAGGATCGCCGTAAGGAGCCCCTTCAGGAAAGTGACAGTGAGCGGCGCCATGGCAAGGGTCGTCACCTCTCCGGCGTACTCGATCTGAGCCTCCTTCATCCGCCCCTCGACAAGCTGGCCGAGGAAGCTCCCCATCTTCTCTACCAGGGTCAGATACGGCCTCAGCTCTACGAGCGCCTCCGGGTCCACCGACGGGGCGTTCACAGCGTTCCTGATCACTCCCCTCACCAGCACGTCGGAGACCTGCTGGGCGATCGCCACCGCCACGCCTGACTGGGCCTCCTCCGTGGAGGCGCCGAGGTGAGGCGTCGCGATGACCTGTTCGAGTCTGAGGAGCGGATGATTTTTGGGAAGCGGCTCGGTCTCGAAGACGTCGAGGGCGGCTCCGGCGACCTTCCCCGACTTGATGGCCGCTGCCAGCGCCGTCTCTTCGATGACACCGCCGCGCGCGCAGTTGATGAGCCTCACGCCATTTTTCATCCGGGAAAGCTCTGCGGCCCCGATGAACCCCCGGGTCTCCTTGTTCAGCGGGGTGTGGACGGAGATGA